>NZ_QGSW01000205.1:0-32744 GCF_003176715.1 Micromonospora sp. S4605 | reverse complement strand
CTTCTACGTGACCCGCAACGGTCGCCGGATCGCCGCCATCGTGCCGGTGCCCCTGGCCGAGCAGAGCGAGCGGGCGCAAGCCTAAAGGCACCGCCCGCGCCTTGGCGGCCCTCCCAGCGCGGGCCTTCACCCCCGGCCTGAAGGCCGGAGCACTGGGCCGCAGTCCGGTAGCGGGCCAGTTCCTGGTGCAGCGCCTCGGTGCGTCCGGTCGCCAGCGCGGTCTCCACCAGCGACGCGAACCGGCCGACGTCGCCCAGCCGGTCGACGTAGGTCTCCTGCATCTCCCGCTCGGCCACGGCGACGCTGAGCGGCACCCCGAGCGCCGCGACGAGCAGCACCGCGGGGGGCACCAGGACGGCGAGCAGGCGACGGTGCACGGCGGGTCAGCCGATCAGCTCCGGCTGGTCGGCCAGCAGCCGGTAGCCGACGCCGTGGACCGTGCGGATGAGCACGGCCGACCCGAGCTTGTGCCGCAACGCCGCGATGTGGGTGTCCAGGGTGCGACTCGAGGACTCCCAGGTCGCGCCCCAGATCTGGTCGAGGATGACGTCGCGGCTCACCACGTTCGGCGCCCGCCGGGCCAGCAGCAGGAGCAGCTCGAACTCCTTGCGGGTCAGCGTCACGGGGGTGCCGTCGACGGTGACCTCGCGGGTGCCCACGCCGATCCGCATCGGGCCGACGACCAGCGGCTCGGCCGGGTGGCTCAGGGCGCGCGCCGCCCGGGTGCGCCGCAGCACGGCGTCGATCCGGGCCAGCAGCTCCGGGATGCCGAACGGCTTCACGATGTAGTCGTCGGCGCCGGCGCGCAGGCCACGGACCCGCTCGTGCTCCTCCGACCGCGCGGTCACCGCGATGACGGCGGTCTCCGGTCGGTCGCGTAGCTTGCGGATCACGTCGAGGCCGTCGCCGTCGGGCAGGCCCAGGTCGACGAGGACCACGTCGGACGGGGCGGCACGCACGGCCTCCGCGGCGGTGGCGATGCGCTGGACCTCGAAGCCCGCCTGGGTCAGCACGGTCACCAGACCCCGCGCCACGCGGTCGTCATCCTCGATGACGGTGATCCGCATGTCGGCGAATTGTACGGCCCGGACCAGGCTCCTGTGAGCCCGGAAGTTCTTGGGATTTTTCTGACACCATCCGCGTCCCGGCCCGTCGAGACTGAGGCCGCGCACCCACCGACGGATGCGCATGCGTCGACGAGGAGGCCCCGAGATGACAACGACCAGGCACCGGGCCGCCGCGCGGATGGTCGCCGCGATCGGCGCCGTTTCGCTGCTGGCCGCCTGTTCCGGCAATGGTGGCGGCGGCGGAGGCGACGCCGGGAACTATCCGGAGCAGAACATCACGTTCGTCGTGCCGTTCAGCGCCGGCGGCCCGACGGACACCGTCACCCGTATGATCGCCGAGCCGATGGCCGCGAAGCTGGGTGCCAAGATCGTCGTACAGAACGTCGAGGGCGCGGGCGGCACGGTCGGCGCCGGTGAGGTCGCCCGGGCCGAGCCCGACGGCTACACCGTGCTCATGCACCACATCGGCATGTCCACGGCGCCCGCCCTCTACAAGAACCTGGGCTACAAACCGCTCGAGGACTTCGAGATGGTCGGGCTGGTCACCGAGGTGCCGATGACCATCGTCGCCCGCAAGGACTTCCCGCCCGCGACGCTGCCGGACCTGGTGACCCACGTGAAGGCGAACGCCAACAAGGTCACCCTGGCCAACGCCGGCGTCGGCGCCGCGTCCCATCTGTGCGGCCTGCTGTTCCAGCACGCCGTCGGGGTCAAGCTTCAGGAGGTCCCGTACAAGGGGACCGGCCCCGCGCTGACCGACCTCGTCGGCGGCCAGGTCGACTTCATGTGCGACCAGACGACCAACACCAGCGGCCAGATCACCGCGGGCGAGATCAAGGCGTACGCGGTCACCACCCCGGAACGGGTGAAGAGTCTGCCCGACCTGCCCACCACGACCGAAGCGGGGCTGACCCAGCTCCAGGTCAGTGTCTGGCACGGCCTCTACGTCCCGGCCGACACGCCGCAGCAGGTCGTCGACAAGCTGTCCGAGGCGCTGAAGGTGGCACTGGCCGACCAGGCGGTGATCGACCAGATGGCCAAGCTGGGCACCGCGCCGGTGCCGGCGGAGGACGCGACCCCGCAGGCACACCGGGCGCACCTGCAGGAGCAGCTCGGCACCTGGGCGAAGATCATCGCCGACGCCGGGGTCGAGGCCTCCTGAGGTGGAACGTCGACGGTCCTTTCCGGACGTCCTCGCCGGAGGAATCTTCGTCCTGATCGGCGGCGCGTTCGTGGTGGGGTCGCTCAGCTACGAGCTGGGCACCCCACTGCGGATGGGGCCCGGCTACTTCCCGCTGCTGGTCGGCGCGATCCTGGCCGCCCTGGGCCTGGCGATCGTCGCCAAGGGGCTCATCGCCGGCGAGGTGGTCTCGTTCGGGTCGATCCCGTGGCGCGCGGTGGGCGTCATCGTGATCGCCGTCGTGTTCTTCGGCTACAGCGTCCGGCGTCTCGGGTTCGTGCCGACGTCGGCGGTGACCGCCTTCCTGATCACCCTGGCCAGCCGGCGGGTGCGGATCCTCGCGGCCCTGGCCGTGGCCGCCGGGCTGACCGTGGCCAGCACGCTCATCTTCGTCGTCGGACTTCAGCTGCGGATCCCGCTGTGGGGCCCGTGGCTCTCGTTCTGACGTGCCACCCGGATTGAGGCATGGAACTCTTCGACAACCTCGCGCTGGGCTTCTCGACCGCCTTCCTGGTCCAGAACGTCCTTTACTGCTTCGTGGGCGTGCTGCTCGGGACGGCGGTCGGCGTGCTGCCCGGCATCGGGCCGACGGCCACGGTGGCGATGCTGCTGCCGATCACGTTCAACTTCGAGCCGGTCACGGCGCTGATCATGCTGGCCGGCATCTACTACGGCGCTCAGTACGGCGGCTCGACCACGGCCATCCTGATCAACCTGCCCGGTGAGTCGTCGGCGGCGGTCACCGCGCTGGACGGCCACGAGATGGCCCGCCAGGGCCGGGCCGGTCCGGCCCTGGCCGCCGCCGCGATCGGGTCCTTCATCGCGGGCACCCTGGCCACCGTCGCGCTGGCGGTCGCGGCTCCACCGCTGGCCCGCGTCGCGTTGCAGTTCGGCCCGGCGGACTACTTCTCGCTCGTGCTGTTCGGCCTGATCGTGTCGATCGCGCTGGCGCGCGGCTCCACGCTCAAGGCCCTCGCGATGATCGCGCTCGGCGTCCTGCTCGGCATGGTCGGCCAGGACATCTACACCGGCCTGCCCCGGTTCGTGTTCGGCCAGCGCGAACTGTATGGCGGCATCGACTTCGTGTCGGTCGCCGTCGGCATGTTCGGGGTGGCCGAGATCCTGCGCAACCTGGAGAACGAGCAGACCCGTACGGCCGTGGTCAGCAAGGTGAAGAACCTGTGGCCGACGCGCGAGGACCGGCGGCGCATCGTCGCCCCGATCCTTCGGGGCACCGGGCTGGGAACCGCGCTCGGCGTGCTGCCGGGTGGCGGGCACGTGCTGGCCTCGTTCACCTCGTACGCGGTCGAGAAGCGGGTCTCGAAGCGGCCGGAGGAGTTCGGGCGCGGTGCGATCGAGGGCGTGGCCGGGCCCGAGTCGGCGAACAACGCCGCCGCGCAGACGTCGTTCATCCCGCTGCTCACCCTGGGCCTGCCCGCTCACCCGGTGATGGCGCTGATGGTCGGGGCGTTCATCGTCCACGGCATCACGCCCGGCCCGAAGGTCATCACCGACGAGCCGGCGTTGTTCTGGGGCCTGATCGCCTCGATGTGGATCGGCAACGTGCTGCTGGTGCTGCTGAACCTGCCGCTGATCGGGGTCTGGGTGCGGATGCTGCGCATCCCGTACCAGGTGCTGTTCCCGATGATCATCCTGTTCGCCGCGATCGGCACCTACTCGCTGGGCTTCAACGCGTTCGACGTCTACGCGATCGTGTTCTTCGGGATCCTGGGCTACGTCCTGATCAAGTGCGGCTGCGAGCCGGCGCCGCTGCTGCTCGGCTTCGTCCTCGGCCCGCTGCTCGAGGAGAACCTGCGGCGCGCGTTGATCATCTCCCGCGGTGACGCGTCGGTCTTCCTGACCCGACCGATCTCCGCGGTACTGCTCGCCCTGGCCGTGGCAGCGCTCGTCGTCGCCGTCCTCCCGACGATCCGCAAGCGCCGCGAGGTGGTGTTCGCCGAGGAGGAGTAGGAGCGCCGCCCGCCCCGGCTCAGGCTGCCGGCAGCGGTCGGAACGCGGCCCGCAGCTCGTTCGCGAACAGGTCGGGCTCCTCCCAGGCGGCGAAGTGGCCGCCCTTGTCGACCTCGTTGAAGTAGGCGAGGCCGGGGTAGACCGTCTCGGCCCAGCTGCGCGGAGCGGCCCAGAGCTCGCCGGGGAACGTGGTGAAGCCGACCGGAACCTTGACCGGCGGTGGCGCCTGGCCGGACGCGGCGGCGGCGGCCCGGAACCGGCCGAATTCCCAGTACCAGCGGGCGGCCGAGGCGCCGGTGTCGGTCAGCCAGTACAGCGTGATGTTGTCGAGGATGGAGTCCGGGGTGAGTCCGCCCACCGGCCCGCCGTCGACGAACGCGCGGGACATCTTGTAGTAGCTGTCCGTGTCGTGGTCGAGCATCCAGGCCGCCAGCCCGACCGGTGAATCCAGCAGGGAGTAGCCGATCGTCTGGGGTCGGGTGGACTGCTCGAGGAAGTAGCCGAAGCCGTCCGTCGTGAACGTGTTGAGCCGGTCGTGCGCCGTGCGTTCCGGCTCGGACTGCGCCGGCAGCTTGTCCTTGAGGGCGATCGCCCCGGCGAGCAGGTTGACGTGAATGCCGAGCAACCCCTCGGGTGCCTGGCGGCCCATCGCGTCCGTGACGTTGGCGCCCACGTCGCCCCCCTGCGCGACGTAGCGCGGGTAGCCGAGGCGGCTCATCAGCTCCGCCCACGCGCGGGCGATGCGGTTCGAATCCCAGCCGAGCTCGGTCGGCTCGCCGGAGAAGCCGTAGCCGGGCAGGGACGGCAGCACCAGGTGGAAGGCGTCCTCGGCCTGTCCGCCGTGCGCGGTCGGGTCGGTGAGCGGGCCGACGGTCCCGAGCAGTTCGACGACCGAGCCCGGCCAGCCGTGCGTCATGATCAGCGGGAGGGCGTCCTCGTGCGGCGACCGCACGTGGATGAAGTGGATCTCGACGCCGTCGATGGTGGTCGTGTACTGCGGCAGGGCGTTCAGCCTCGTCTCGAACCCGCGCCAGTCGTGATCGGTGGTCCAGTAGCGGGCCAGCGCCTGGACGGTCGCGAGCTGCACGCCCTGGGAGCGGTCGCCGACCAGCTCCCGGCTGGGCCAGCGCGTGGCCGTGATCCGGCGGCGCAGGTCGGCGATCGCCTCCTCCGGTGTGTCGAGCCGGAAGGGACGGATTTCCTGGTCGTTGGGCATGCTCTCCACCTGCCGCGTCGGGTTGACCGGCGCCGGGCGCCGGCGGGGCTGGCACGCGCTCATCGTCGCACCGGCCCGGCGCCCGGCGGACCGGAACGCGATTTCGTGCCCGGCCCGGCCGGGACCGGGTGTGTCGGCACCACTGCCGGGTACGCCGGGCGAACCGGACCGGAGGAGGCGGGCATGGCGGGCGAGGCGCCGGACTACTTCCAGCCCGAGGGTGGAGTCGTGCTCACCCACCTGCTGATCGTGCGGGACGTGGACCGCTCCCGGGAGTTCTACCGGCGGGTGCTGGGAGCGACGGTGGTCCGCGAACGCCAGCCGGCGATCCTGCGGTTCCACAACAGCTACATCGTGATCAACAACGAGGGCGGTCCGACCGACGACAAGCCTGGCGTACGGGCACAGGCGCCGCCGGATCCGGACACGCTCAGCGGCGCGATGAACGTCAGGGTCACCGACGTGCGAGCGGTCTACGAGCTGTGGCGATCACGGGGCGGGCAGTTCCTCACCGAACCGAAGGACCACGGCGTGGAGATCCGCTGCTACCTGCGGGACCCGGACGGCTACCTGATCGAACTCGGTCAGGGCACCGGGATCCTCGCCGAGATGGGCCGGTCCGCCCCCGCCGCCCGCTGACGATCGGTGCGCGCCCCTCCCGGTCTGTGGCCGGTCAGCCGCGCCAGCACCCGGTCGTCGCCCACCGGCTGACCTGACCGCGTCGTGGCACTGCCGACCGCTTCGGCGCCTGAGCATCGATCCAATAGATGCTCACCATGCAGAGCATTCAGGCTGTTCATGCTGGCCGATCCCGGATAGGGTCCCCGCCAGTCGCTCAGCCAGGAGGTTCACCGTGCTCAGGAAGCGTGCGCTCCACGTCGTCATCGGTCTGGTCACCCTCTCGATCGCGGCAACCGGCTGCGGCCGGTCGACCAGCGGGCAGACTTCGCAGCCCGGCGCCGCCGCCTCGGTCGCCGCCGACGCCAAGGCCGCCGACCTGGTGCCGGCCGCCCTCAAGGAGAAGGGCGTCCTCCGGGTCGCCACCGCCGAGGGCTACCCGCCGATGGAGATGTACAAGGAGGGCACCCAGGAGCTGATCGGCGTCGACCCCGAACTGGCCGCGGCCATCGCCGGTCGGCTCGGCCTGAAGCTGGAGATGACCAACGCCAGCTTCCCCGGGCTCATCCCCGGTCTGCAGGCCGACCGCTGGGACCTGGCGATGTCCTCGATGAGCGACACCGAGGAGCGGCGCAAGGCCGTCGACTTCGTCGACTACTTCCAGGCCGGCGGCGCGATCATGGTGGCCAAGGGCAATCCCGCCGGCGTCAAGGACCTCGCCGACCTCTGCGGCCGGGCCGTCGTACTCGCCAAGGGCAGCTCCAACCTCGCCATCGGCGAGAGGCAGAACGCCAAGTGCGCGAAGAAGATGACCATCTCGCAGAGCGAGGACGCCCCCACCGGCCTGCTGCAGATCGACGCCGGCCGCGCCGTCGCCACCATCGTCGACTACCCGGTGGCCAAGATGCTCGCCCAGGAGAGCGGCAAGTACGACGTGCTGGAGGCCCAGTACGAGGCCGGCCCCTGGGGGATCGCGATCGACAAGAAGGACAGCCAGCTGCGCGACGCGGTGCAGCGGGCGCTCCAGGAGCTGATCGACAGCGGCGAGTACACCAAGATCCTGGAGAAGTGGGGCGTGACCGGCAGCGCCGTTCAGGCGGCCACCGTCAACGACCAGAAGTGAGCACGCCGGTGGACCGCACGGTCGACAAGCAGGACACGGCCGGCGCGGGCCCGGCGCCCGACGGACCCGACCTCGCCCAGCCGAACCGGATCAGCCACCCGCTCCGCCCGGGGCGGTGGCTGGCCGCCGGCGTGACCGCCCTGGTCCTGGTCTGGTTCGGCTGGACCATCGCCGTCAACCCCAACCTGCACTGGGACATCGTCGTCGCCTACCAGTTCGACCGGGTCATCCTGGAGGGCCTCTGGGTCACCATCCAGCTCACCGTCGCGTCGATGCTGATCGGCGTCGTGCTCGGCGTGGTGGTGGCGCTCATGCAGACCGCCAGCAGCCGGATCCTGCGCACCGGCGCGATGGCCTACGTCTGGTTCTTCCGCGGCACCCCGCTGCTGGTGCAGCTGATCTTCTGGTTCAACATCGCGCTGATCTTCCCGGAGATCGGCCTCGGCGTGCCGTTCGGCGGTCCCAAGCTGATGACCTGGGAGACGAACGCCCTCATCACCGGCTTCGTCGCGGCGCTGCTCGGGCTCAGCATCAACGAGGGCGCCTACATGAGCGAGATCGTCCGGGCCGGACTGCGGGCCGTCGATCCCGGCCAGCAGGAGGCCGCGGCCGCCCTGGGCATGTCCCGATCGAAGATCATGCAACGGGTGGTGCTGCCGCAGGCGATGCGGATCATCGTCCCGCCCACCGGCAACCAGTTCATCTCCATGCTCAAGACCACCTCGCTGGTCTCGGTGATCGCCGGCGCCGACCTGCTCACCGTCGCCCAGCGGCTGTACCTGACCAACTTCGAGGTGATCGCCCTGCTCATCGTCGCGTCCATCTGGTACCTGGTCCTCACCACCGTCGCCAGCGTCGGCCAGCACTACCTGGAGCGTCGGTTCAGCCGCGGCTTCGGCGGCACCGTCCCGGGCAGCTTGCGCGGGCGGATCGGCCGCAACCTGCGGCTCACCGGGAGCGCCCGATGACCGCGCCGATGGTGTCGTGCCGGCAGCTCCGCAAGAGCTTCGGCCGGATCGAGGTGCTGCGTGGCATCGACCTGGTCATCGAGCGGGGCCAGGTGGTCTGCGTGGTCGGGCCCTCCGGCTCCGGCAAGTCCACCCTGCTGCGCTGCCTCAACCACCTCGAGGAGCCCCAGGCGGGCCGGGTCTACGTCGACGGCGAACTGATCGGCTACGAGGAGCGCAACGGGCGGCTGCGACCGTTGCCGGACGTCCGGCTGCGGCGGCAGCGCGAGTCGATCGGCATGGTGTTCCAACGGTTCCACCTCTTCCCGCACCGCACCGCCCTGGAGAACGTGATGGAGGGCCTGGTCGCCGTGAAGGGCGTCGGGACGGCGGAAGCCCGCCGGCGGGCCGGCGACCTGCTCGACCGGGTCGGGCTCGCCGACCGGGCACACCACTACCCGGCGCAGCTCTCCGGCGGGCAGCAGCAGCGGGTAGCCATCGCGCGGTCCCTGGCGATGTCACCGAAGCTCATGCTCTTCGACGAGCCGACCTCGGCGCTCGACCCGGAACTGGTCGGCGAGGTGCTGGAGGTGATGAAGGACCTCGCGGCCAGCGGCATGACGATGGTGGTGGTGACCCACGAGATGGGGTTCGCCCGCGAGGTCGGCGACCACCTCGTGTTCATGGACGACGGCCTGATCATCGAGCAGGGCCCGCCGCGGGAGGTGCTCGCCGCGCCGCGGCACGACCGGACCCGCGCCTTCCTCTCCAAGGTCCTCTGATGGCCCGGCTGGACCTGCTGATCACCGGCGGGACGGTGGTCGACGGCACCGGCTCGCCGGCCCGCCCCGCCGACCTGGGCGTGCGTGACGGCCGGCTCCTGCTGCTGCCGGCCGGCAGCGGCAGCGCCGCCGCCGACGTGCTGGACGCGGCCGGCCTGGTCCTCACCCCCGGCTTCATCGACGTGCACACCCACTCCGACCTGCTCGCCGGCCACGACGAGCAGCGGGAGACGCTGCGGCTCGCACCGCTGCGCCAAGGGGTCACCACCGAGATCTGCGGCAACTGCGGCATCAGTCCCTTCCCGGTCCCGGCCCAGCGCGCGGAGACGGTGCGGGACCTGGTCGGCGCGACGTTCGGCCCGCCCGCCGCGACGTACCCGTCCTTCGCGGAGTTCGCCGCCGCGCAGGGCGCCGCCCGCCGCAACCACCTCGCCGCCCTGGTGGGCCACGGCACGCTCCGCGCCGCCGTCGTCGGCTTCGCCCAGCGGCGCGCCACCGCCGACGAGGTCCAGCGGATGGGCGACCTGCTCGACGAGGCGCTCACCGCCGGCGCCGCCGGGCTCTCCACCGGCCTGATCTACTCGCCCGGCGTCAACGCGGGCACCGACGAGGTGATTGCGCTCGCCCGGGTGGCCGCGGCGCACGGGAAGCCGTACGTGACCCACCTGCGCGACGAGATGTCGCAGGTCGAGTCGGCGCTGGAGGAGGCCATCGAGATCGCCACCGCGGCCGGCGCGGCGTTGCAGGTCTCGCACCACAAGACCGCCGGGCGACACTCCTGGGGCGCCACCGTGCGCACCCTGGCCCGACTCGAGCGGGCCCGGGCCGAGGGCCTGGACGTCCGCTGCGACGTCTACCCGTACACCGCCGGCAGCACCGCCCTGCACGCCATGCTCCCACCCTGGGTCATCGCCGACGGCGTGCCGGCGATGCTCGCCGCCCTCGCCGACCCGACCGTCCGCGACCGGATCCGCGCCGACCTGGCCGCCGGACTGCCCGGCTGGGAGAACACCGTCGGCAACGGCGGTTGGGACCTGCTCCGGGTCGCGTCCGCCCCTACCAGCCCCGCCGTCGAGGGGCACACCGTCGCCGACCTCGCCGCCGCCCGCGGCGTCGACCCGGTGGACTACGTCTGCGACCTGCTCGCCGCCGAGGCGGGCAACGTGACCATCATCAGCCACTCGATGCGGGAGGACGACGTCCGGCGGGTGCTCGCCAGCCCGCTGTCGATGATCTGCTCGGACGGCGTGCCCAAGCCCGGCCGGCCGCATCCCCGCTGGGCGGGCAGCTTCGCCCGGGTGCTCGGCCACTACGTTCGGGAGGTGGGGCTGCTGGACCTGACCGCGGCGGTGCACAAGATGACCGGGATGCCCGCCCGCCGCTTCGGCCTGCGCGGGCGCGGCCTGCTCGCCGACGGGTACGCCGCGGACCTGGTGATCCTCGACCCGGCGGAGGCTGCCGACGGGGCGACCTACGACGACCCGCTGGCTCCGCCGCGCGGGATCCACCGCGTGCTGGTCGACGGGCGGGTCGTCGTGGACGGCGACCGGGTCACCGATGCCCGGCCGGGGCGGGTGCTCGCCGTACCGGACCGCGAGCCCGCCCTGCGGGGGCGGCGGTGACCGGCGACGACCCGGCGGCCCAGGTGCGGATCGGGGCGATGGTCCGGCGGCTGGACGACGGGCGGGTCCTGTCGCACGACCCGGACCTGGTCCTCCCGCTGGCCAGCGTCGGCAAGGTGCTGCTGCTCGGCGAGGTCGCCCGCCGCCTCGCCGCCGGGACCCTCGCGCCCGACCAGCGGGTCGACCTGCTCGACGAGGACCGGGCACTCGGCGGCACCGGCCTGCTCGCTCTGCTCTCGCCGCGCCGCTGGACCGTCGCCGACCTCACCACCGCGGTCGCCGCGGTCAGCGACAACGCCGCCACGAACGCGCTGCTCCGGCTGGTGACCCTGGAGGCCGTGCAGCACTTGGCCCGTACCAGCGGCCTGCGCGCCACCACCGTGCACGACCGGATCCGGGCCACCCGCGGCCCGGACGTGCCGCCGACCTTCGCCACCGGCACCGCCCACGACCTCTGCACCTTCCTCGCCGACGTGGCGACCGGGACCTGGCAGAGCCCGCGGGCGTCGGAACTGCTGCACGGGTGGCTCGCCGGTAACACCGACCGCACGCTCGTCGCCGACACCATCCGGCACGACCCCTGGTCGACCGGCGGAGTCCGGGTGGCGAACAAGACCGGCACCGACACCGGCGTACGCGCCGACGCCGGCATCGTCGTCGGCCCGCACACCGTCGTCTACGCCGTGGTCGCGGCGTTCCCGCCCGGCGCGGAGCGGGCCGCGGTGGCGGAGCTGCGCCGTTGGGGTACGGCGGTCGACCGGCTCGCCGGCGACCAGCGCTCGGCCAACTCCTGACTGAGCCCCGCCGCGGCGTCGGTCAGCCGGTCGACGAAGCTGCCCACCACCGGATTCGGGTTGCCGGGACGCAGGGCCACCCCGATCTCCCGGTGCAGGTTGGCGTGGGTGAGCGGCCGGACCGCCACCCCGCCCGGGTTGCGCAGTCCCAGCGACGGCACCAGCGCGACACCGACGCCGGCCCGGACCAGGCCCAGCACCACCTCGTAGTGGTCGCTGCGGCAGCGGATCCGGGGCTGGAACCCCTCGGCCCGGGCCGCCAGTTCCAGCACCGACACCTCGCCCCGCACGCCGAGGGTGGTGATCCACGGTTCGTCGGCCAGGTCGGTGAGCCGTAGCCGCCGCCGCCCGGCGAGCGGGTGGTGTGCCGGCAGCACCACCAGCTGCGGGTCCACCATCAGCGGGGAGACCGCCGGGGAGGACGCCTCCCGGACCGGGCTCAGCGGATGGTTGAACACCACCACGAGGTCCAGTTCACCCTGGTTGAGGCGGGGCAGCAGCTCCGGCGGCTGGCCCAGGATCAGGGCCAGCTCGACCTGGGGATGCGCGGCGGTGAAGCTCGACAGGGCGCGCGGCAACAGCTCCGTGCCGGCGGTGGCGAAGAAGCCGATCCGCAGCACCCCCCGCCGGCCCTCCCCGTGCGCGGACAGCTCGTCGCGGGCCGCCGACATCAGATCGGCGATCTGCTGGGCGTAGTCGGCCAGGCGCTGGCCCGCCACCGTGAGCCGCAGGCTGCGCGGCCCCCGGTCCACCAGCGCCACGCCGGCCTCCTGCTCCAGGGTGGCGAGCTGATGGGAGACCGCGGACGGGCTGAGCCGGAGCTGCTCGGCCGCGGCGACGATCGTGCCGTGCCGGGCGATCTCCAGCACGACCTGCAGGCGTGCCGTGTTGAACATGCGTGACCGCCTTCCCTGCTCCCGCCCGCCGGACCAGCCCCTCGCGGCTGTCCGGTGGGCGCACCGGGACCGGAGGCGGCCGGGTCGTCGCCCCGGCGGCCCACCGAGGATACGCACGGTCACCGGAACCCGAGGTCGCCGGCCCGGTGGGGTGACCGGCCGCGCCTGCGCGGCGCGGCCGGTCACCGCGTCACGGGCAGGGGCGCCCCGCGCAGACGTCGATGATCTTGCCGGTGAGCAGGAACGTCGCCTTCTGCCGCTGTGCGCCGGGCTGGGCGCGGGGGAACTCGTGCGAGTCCTCGCCGTACTCCGGCCCGGCCGGGGCGAGGTTGGTCGGCGGCGGCGCGTACGCCGCGCCGCTGTTCCAGACCACCATCGCCGAGCCGGTGTACGGGTACGACCGGATCGGCGTGATCCCCCAGTACGGCCGCACGTCCAGCGACCACCCGTCGGCGAGGGCCGGGGTGTGCAGGCCGGCGCCGATGGTGCGCGCCTGCACCTCGGCCGCGGCGGGGGAGACCTGCTGGTCGCCGAAGGCCACGTGCATCAGCACCTGGTGCGCCGGGGTGCGCGGCAACGGGTTGCCGGTCATGTGCTGGGCGTACCCGTTGGCCTCGGCCCGGTCCCACAACATCTGCAGCAGCGCGAAGATCAGCTGTTGGTCGACCTTGTCCGGGTACGACCCGTCCATGATCGATTGGAAGGGGGCGAAGTCGACGCTGCGCTGCAGCAGGGTGGAGTAGTTCATCGCCGGCACGCCGAGCACCGACCGGGTCCAGTCCTGGGCGATGGCGGTGAGCGCGCCGCCGTTGATGCCGCCCTGGCTGTTGCCGTCGTAGTGCAGCCCGCCGGGCACGTCGATCAGCGGTCGTCCGGCGGCGTCCTGGAACGCCGGGTCGGCGGCGAACCCGGCCGGGTGGATCATCGTCCGGCCCAGGAAGAGGAAGTTCAGGAAACTCTGCTGCAGCCGGTCGGCCACCGCGGGGAAGGCGCTGAGGTCGGTGAAGGCGCCGGCCACGTACGGGACGTCCGCGGCGGCCATCCCGACCCAGCTGGTGGCGCAGAAGGTGAAGTCGTACTCCGCCGACATGGTCTTGACGTTGCCGGCGTTGATCTCGGTCGGCCGGCCGAGCAGGCCGTGGCCGTAGAGCGAGAGGTGGGCCGGAGCGGCGGCGGAGGCGCTGCGCGGGATGTTGCAGACGAAGTCCGCCCGCAGCGTCGTGCCGGACGGCGTGGGCCGGGCGTACGTCGTGGGTGGCGTCCCGTCGCCGCCGGCCGGCCCGTAGTGCAGCCGCGAGCCCGGTCCGCCGCTGCCGGTCAGGTAGGACGGCACGTCGACGGTGCCGGTCACCTGCCGGGCGATCCGCGCGTCCTGCTGCTCCGGATAGTCGGTCACCTGGGTGACGGTGAACGACGGCGCCGCCTTACCCAGCGTGGCGAACGCGCCGTCGCGGATCGCCAGCATCCGTCCGGTCAAACCCTGCCGGCTGGCCACCGTGAAGTCCCAGGCGAGGTGCAGGCTGTGCCGCTTGACGCCGACCCGGGTCAGCTCGGCCAGGATCCGCTTGATCTGCGGGGCGCGGCGGTCCCGCGGGCCGAGGCCGGCACCGGTGACGTACGAGCGGAACGCCGTCGGCGCCGGGATCAGCTTGCCGTTCCGGTCACGCAGGCCGCGCAGCGCCACGACGTACCGGGTGCCCTCGGCCAGCGCCACCGCCGGCCGGATGATGAGCAACTGCCGGTCGGGCTGGCCGGCGGCGTGCGCGTCCAGCTCCGCCCAGTACGGCGTGCGCTTCCCGGTGGTCGTGTTGAGCAGCACGATCGGCGCGTCCGGCGCCAGCGACCGGCCGATGTCGGTGACCGGAGCGATCCCGGTGGCCGCGGCGTCGAGGCCGGGCACGTGCACCAGGATCGGCGAGCCGGGGCTGAACCCGTCCTGCCGGTTCCATTCGGTCGGGTCGATCGGGGTGCTCTGCACGTTGGCCGGCATCGCGGCGGCCGCGAACCGCACCCGTTTGCCGGTGGGGCTCGCGGGATCGGGCACGGTGAAGTAGTCGTTGGGGAACGGCAGCAGGCAGGCCGTCGGGTCGATCGGGTCGCAGGCGCCGTGGGCGGCCGGATGCCGCGCGGGGGGTTCGGCGGTGGCGGCGGTGCCGAGCAGTACGGCACCGACCGTCGCCAGCACGGACACGGCGAGACGGAGGCGTCCGGGGGTGGTCACACCATCTCCTTCGACGGTGGCCGGAGTGGACGGAGCCACGCCGGCGACGCTGGTGGCAGGAGCCGGGGGTGGGGCGTGGTGTTCTTCCTACGCCGATCAAGGAATCCCGGCAAGGGTCCGGCGGTCCCGCCCCGATCCGCGGACCGGGGAGCGTCACCGCACTGCGGCCAGTGGCGGCGGGACCGGCTCGCCGGGCCTTGCCTTCCCGCTCCCGCGGTGCGGCAGCAGGAACGGCGTGGCCAGCAGCGCCGCCCCGGCGAGCCCGATCGCGGCGCGGGCACCGGTGGCCGCGGCCAGCACGCCCCACAGTGCGGTCAGCAGCGCGATCGCCCCGGTGCCGGTGACCCGCCAGGCGACCAGCACGCGGGCGATCCGGTCAGCCGGCACCCGCTGGAGCCGCTCGGTGGCGAACAGCGGATTGAACACGCCCATGCAGGTGATCAGCGCCAACTCGATCGCGATCACCAGCACCACTCCCGCCGTGCCGGGTATGACGAGGACCAGGCCGACCGGCCACAGTGCGCGCAGCGCGCCCGAGACCAGCAGGACCCGTCGCCGCCCGTGGCGGGCCGCCAGTCGCGGAGCGAGCTGGGCGCCGACGAACCCACCGACACACGGCAGTCCGAACGCCAGGCCGTACTGCCAGGCGGCCCAGCCCAGGTCGGCGAGGAGGAGCACGGCCAGCAGCGGCTCGGTCGCCATGATCAGCGCGTTGACGGTCACCGTGTTCAGGAACAGCCGGCGCAACTCGCGGTCGGCGAGGATGAACCGCCATCCGGCCAGCAGGTCGTCGCGGCGCGGCCGACCTGCGGCGGCAGCACGACCGGCCGGCCGCGGTGGCCGGTTCGCGGCCGGGCGCGGTCCGCGGTCCCGGATCATGCCGATGCCGACCGCGGAGAGCAGGAACCCGGCCGCGTTGGCGACCACGGTGACGACGGACCCCAGCAGGGTGATGGCCGCACCGCCCAGGGGCGGCCCCAGGGCGGTGGCCGTCCAGAGGGTCGACTCGAACCGCCCGTTGGCCACGAGCAGCTGGTCGGGACGCATGATTGACTTCAGGTAGGCGCCGCTGGCGGCGGTGAAGGCGATGTTCGCCGCCGCCCCGACCACCGAGACGATCAGCAGGTGAAAATAGCTGAGCAGCCCGAGCCAGAACGCGATCGGGACGCTCAGCAGGGCCGCGCACCGGATGGCGTTGGTGACGATCATGACCGCCGGTTTGCGCCGGCGGTCGACCCACGGGCCGAGGGGGAGCGCCAGCAGCGCACCCACGGCCAGCCCGGCCGCGGCTAGGGCGGAGACCGCGGCCGGCCCGACGTCGAGCACCTGGATCGCGAGCAGCGGAAACGCGCCGAACCCCAACCAGGTGCCTACGGTGCTCGCCGCGTACGCCGACCACAGCCAGCCGAACGAGCGCCCCAGCCGCTGCCGCCCCACGCCACATCCCCCCGTCCCAGCCGGTCGTCGACGGCGAGGATTCGACCAGGCCGGGGGCCGTGAGATCCAACAACCGGCGGGCGGGCGAGCCACAACCAACGCTTGTGCGTCCGTACCATCCGCCGGTGGACATCGACGCCGTACGCACCTTCCTCGCGGTCGCCGACGCGGGGCAGTTCCAGGAGGCCGCCGTCGACCTGCGGATCACCCAGCAGGCGGTCTCCAAGCGGGTGGCCAACCTCGAACGGAGCCTCGGGGTCACCCTCTTCACCCGCACCGCTCGCGGCGTCCGGCTCACCGTCGACGGGCAGGCGTTCCTCCCGCACGCCCGCGAGCTGCTCCGCGCCGCCGAACGGGCCGCCGCCTCGGTCCGGCCCGGCGACCGCGCGCTGCGGGTGGACGTCCTGAACCGGCGGAGCGCCCCGGCCGAGGCCCTGCATGGCTTCTACCGCGCTCATCCGGGGATCGACCTGGACGTGGTCACCCTCCCGGACGCCAACGTCGAGGCGGCCATCGAGGCGGTCCACGCAGGCGAGATCGACGCGAGCTTCCGAGCCGTGCCGCTACCCGCCCGCGAACTGCCCGACGGCATCCTGGTCGAACGGGTCCTGGACGACCCGCTGCAAGTGCTCGTCGGCGCGGCCCATTCGCTCGCCGCCGCCGCGACCCTCACCCCGGGCGACCTGGTCGGGCACCGGATCTGGATCCCGGGCATCCGGCCGGGCGCCGAGTGGGCCGTCTACTACGACGAGCTGACCGAGGCGTTCGACCTGCGGATCGACGCGATCGGCCCGAACTTCGGCAGCGCGGCGCTGCTCGACGCGATCGCCGACGCCGCTGACGTGGCGACCCTCGTGGGCTCCGGTGACCGGCACGTCTGGCCGGCCACCCAGGACCTGCGCCGGATCCCGCTGCACGGGCCGACGCCGGTCTACCCGCACTCGTTCGTGCACCGCGCCGACAACCGGCACCCCACCCTCACCGCGCTCCGCCGGCACCTGGTGGCAACCCGGCCGGCCCGGCCGCCCGACAGTTGGGAGCCGAGCTGGGCCCGCCGGCGGTAGCCGGGCGGGTCAGTCGGGAGCCGAGAGCAGGTCGAGGACGTCGGCCGGCCGGTGGGCCACCAGCGGCGCGTCCTCGCGGGCGGTGGAGCTGGCGGCCCAGCGGGCGTGCACCGCCACCGCTCCCGCCGCCTCCGCGCAGGCGAGGTCCACCGCCGCGTCGCCGACGTACGCGGTCTCGGCGACGCCGACGCCGAGCCGGCGACAGGCCAGCCGCAGTCCGTCCGGCGCGGGCTTCGGCGCGGCGACCTCGTCACCGCAGACCACGACCGGGAACAGCCGGTCGAGCCCGGTACCGGCCAGCACCAGGGTGGTGGTTCGGCGCAGGGCGGCGGTGAAGATGCCGAGCCGGCAGCCGGCCCGACGGAGGTCGTCGGCCAGGTCGAACACGCCGGGAAACGGCCGGATGTCGGCGACCGCGGCCTGGAACCGGCGGTGGAAACACTCGACGTCCGAATCGGTGACGGGCCGTCGCAGGAAATGGCCCAGCACCACCGGGGTGTGGCCGATGTGCCAGGTGGCGACGACGGTGGCCGGCGAGACGTCCGGCCCGCCGAGGGCGCGGATCGTGTCGACGTACACGGCCGGGGCGATCGTCATCGTGTCGACCAGCGTGCCGTCGAGGTCGAACACGACAGCGGCCGGGGCGACGCGGGGCGGCCGGGTCATCCCCGGTTCCCGCGACGGCGGTACGCGGACCCTGCCACCATCACCTGTCCAGCCATGCCCTGAGCCTGCCGGACGTCCGGGCGGCGCGGTCACCGGGGTGGTCGGCGGCAGCCGCGACCGGTGGGCCGGGCCGGACGGCCATCGTCCGGCCCGGCCGCCCGATCAGGGGACGGGCCTTCCCGGTGAGTGGTCGGTCACGGCAGGATCTCGACGTACCCGTCGGTTCCGTGCACGCGGATCCGCTGCCCGTCGGCGATCAGCCGGGTGGCGTCCACCACACCGACGACGGCCGGCAGTCCGTACTCGCGGGCGATCACCGCGCCGTGCGTCATCAACCCGCCGACCTCCGTCACCAGGCCCGCGATGGCGACGAAGAGGGGCGTCCAGCTAGGGTCGGTGTGGGCCGTGACGAGGATGTCGCCCGGTTCGAGATCGGCCTCGGCCAGGTCCAGGATGACGCGGGCCCGCCCTTCGACGGTCCCGGCGGAGACCGCCAGGCCGATCAGCGCGCCGGCCGGCAGGTCATCGCGTCGGTACGCCCCGGTGATGGCTTCGCCCTCGGAGGTGAGCACCCGGGGCGGCGTGAGCGTCTGGTACGACCGGAACGCCTCCTTGCGCCGGCGGATCAGCTCGTTGTCCACCTGGCGAGTGCGTACGACGTCGTGGAGCTCGGCGAACGTGAGGTAGAAGACGTCCTCCCGCGCACGCAGGACGCCGGCCCGCACGAGGCGCTCGGCTTCCTCCATCAGGGCCTGCTTGTATACGAAGTAGCGGCTGACCATGCCGTACTTCGGATACTCCCGGTACCCGATGAAGGTCCGGACCCGGTCGATCATCCGCTTTGTCTCCTCGGCCTTGCGCTCCCCGTCCGGCAGGGCCCGCAGGCGCGTCAGCAGTTCCTGCTCCTTCTTCCGGGCCTCCTGCCGCCCTTGTTCGAAGCGTCGCTCGCTGGCGCCCGGCTCGGCGTTCCTGACGTTGCCGAGGATCAGGGGCACGAGCGTGGCGGGGCGTTCACTCCACCGCGGCCGGGTGATGTCGATCTCGCCGACGCAGCGCATGCCGTACCGGTCGAGCCAGCCCTCGATGGCGTCTCGCGCTTCCCGCCCGCCCGCGAGCCTGGGCAGCTCGTCCAGGAAACCGTCGTCCTCGACCTGCTGCAGGAACGCCACCACGTCCGGATACGGGCGGATCACGTCAGCGACGTCCAGCAGCGCCAGCCCCATCTCCGACGTGACGTTGTGCGGCACGGACTGGGTGAGGATGTCCGCCGCGTTCTTCTCGCCCAGCCACGCCTCCAGCCGCTCGTTGAGCCACGCCGTGGCCTCCATCGCCGACATGAACACCTGATGGCTCCGCGGATCGAACAGGATCCGCCGCAGCTCCTGGAGGTCCGCCTGGATGAAGTCGAGCAGCGCCTCCCCGGACTTCGTGCGGATGTCGCGTCGCAGGGCGGCGACGGATGCCTCGCTGCGCCCGATCAGCTCGGTGACGATGGCCGGATCGGTCTCGATCGGCGCTGGCGCACCGCCGGCCAGTGGCTCGGCGGGCCCCTCGTCCGGGAGCGGACGGATGAAGCCGTCGCGCTCGAGGACGGTCCGCAGCGCGTCGCCGGTCAGCGGATCGGCCTTCTCCACGAGCTCCAGCAGGCCGGCGCGGCTCGCCGGCGAGGCCAGCCTCCGGGTGACGTCGACGAACAGGCGGCCGCCGGCCTCGGCTATCGGCGCGGGGGTCGTCATCTGCCAGAAGGAAAGCCCCAGCGGCTTCATGGCGTCGGTCATCATCTGCTGGTGCCCGACGGAGAGATAGACGTGGTTCTCCCGATCGTCGGACTCGGGGATGGGGAACAGCGTGGTGATCGGCCGGCTCTGGACGATCTGGAAGCCGTCGTCGACCAGGCACCATTCGATGTCCTGGGGACGGCCGAACTGCGCTTCGATCCGCCGGCCGAGCTGCGCGAGCCGCACGACCTGCGCATCCGTCAGCGCCGGCTGCTCCTGCCGCTCGGGGTCGATCGCCTGTTCCCGCGTCCCGCCGGCCGGCACGGCGCGAACCGCACGCTGCTTGGCGGCGATCGCCTTCGCGACGACCGCGCCGTCGCGCACCTGGTAGACGTCCGGGTTCACCAGGCCGGAGACCAGCGCCTCGCCGAGGCCGAAGCTGGCCTCCACGGAGGCGACCGTCCGGTTGCCCGTGACGGGGTCGGCCGTGAACAGGATGCCGGCCGCGTGCGGGAAGACCATCTGCTGCACGACCACGGCCATCTGAACCGCACGGTGGTCGATGCCGTTGCGCCGGCGGTAGGTCACCGCCCGCTCGGTGAACAGCGAGGCCCAGCACCGGCTGACATGCTCAAGGACCGCGGCCGGCCCCACCACGTTCAGGTACGTGTCCTGCTGGCCGGCGAAGGAGGCCGTCGGCAGGTCCTCCGCCGTCGCGCTGGATCGGACGGCGTAGGCGGCCTGCTCGCCGAGCGGGGCGAGCGCGCGGGTGATCGCCGCCGCCAGGTCGTCGGGGACGGTGATCCCTTCGATGGACCGGCGGATCTCCGCGCTGAGCGTGCGGATCGCCTCCCGGTCGTCCGGGTTCACGCGCGACAACTGATCGAGCCGATCGTCGATCAACGGCGCCGCCGCCATGGTCCGCCGGAAGGCGTCCGTCGTGACGCAGAAGCCGGCCGGCACGCGGACGCCGTCGATCCGCGACAGCGCGCCCAGGTGCGCGCCCTTGCCGCCGACGACCGCGAGCTGCGTCTCGTCAACCTCGTGAAGACCCAACACGTACGGCCCGCTCATCGCGACTCCTCCGCGGCCAGGGCCGGCAGCCGCACCGCCGGTCCCACCGCCGCCTCGGCGTCACCGCGTCCCCCGAACGTCGACACCAACACACGCACGTCGTGCCCCCCATTTCCGCAGGTTGTGGCCTCGGGCCGACGATTCTGCGCCACGACAGGGGTCTTGCCGCAAGCCCCCCGGTGCGCTATACGTTAAAGGTGGCAAGGGGTGACATCTCCTTGCCTTTCCTTTTGGGCGTCCGCCGCGGCCTGACGCCCTTCTCGGCTCTCCGGACGTCGTCGCGCCCGCAACTGCCCCATTCCTGGCCCCTGGTCTCGTGGCGGACCGGACCGGACCGGACCGCCGGCCGGCCACGGATGTCCCGACCCGCGGATGTGCCTGCTCCGGCCCCGCACGTCGTCGGTGACGACCCGGTGGCGCGACACCACGGACAGTCACCCAAAGTGGCGATCTTGGTGAGGCTGTGCCGGGCTCCCCGATGCCAGCAGGGGCCGCCCGGTTGCGGACCGACTGCCGGGTTTACGCACCGTGATGGCAACAGCATGGCCACAACCGCCCGACTTGATCTAGGTACGGCTGGTCCGATCGGGTAGCGTCCCCTGGCACATCGTCTTTGCACCAACACGGGCCGCCAGTCGTACGCGGCCGAATCGGGGAGGACACCGCAGTGACGTTCCACAGCGCAGTCCGCAAGGCTGGCTTGATCGCGGCGATCGCCGCCCTCGCGGTGAGCGCGGGATGCGCCAAGAAGGATGAGGGCGAGGTCCAGGCGAGCGGGGTCAAGCTCATCGAAGCGGGCAAGCTCACCGTCTGCACCCACCTGCCGTACGCGCCGTTCCAGTCGAAGGACGCCAGCGGCAAGGTCGTCGGGTTCGACGTCGACGTCATGGACCTGGTCGCCAAGGAACTGGGCGTCGAGCAGAAGATCGTCGACACGCCGTTCGAGGGGATCAAGTCCGGCCAGGACCTGAACACCGGCAAGTGTGACGCGGCCGCCGCCGGCATGACGATCACCGAGGAGCGGCAGAAGGTGATGAACTTCTCCGACCCCTACTTCGACGCCACCCAGGCGCTGCTGGTGAAGACCGGTAAGGCGTACAAGTCGCTCGACGACCTCAAGGGCAAGAAGCTCGGCGTCCAGGCGGCCACCACCGGCCGCGACTACGCCAAGAAGTTCGAGGCGGAGAAGGGCCTGCAGCTCGTCGAGTTCGAGGACCTCGCCGCCCTGCAGCAGGCCCTCGCCAACGGCCAGGTCGAGGCCGCCATCAACGACCTGCCGGTCTGGACCGAGTACATCAAGGAGAACCCGGGCGGGTTCGAGGTGACCGCCGAGTTCGACACCGGCGAGCAGTACGGCTTCTCGGTGAAGAAGGACGGCAACCCGGAGCTGCTCAAGAAGATCAACGAGACGCTGGCCAAGGCCAAGCAGGACGGCTCGTACGACAAGATCTACGAGAAGTGGATCGGCAAGCAGCCGGCCAAGTGATCGGAACTCGTGGCAGGAGGGCGCGCGCCCGTCGCGCGCCCTCCGCGTGGGCAAGGAGCAACGAACGGTGAAGCTGCGCCGCCGCCAGCGAGAGCGGCTGTCCCTCTGGCTGCAGTACCTGGCCTTCATCGCCGTCCTCGCCGTGGTGATCTTCGCGGCCGACTGGGGCAGGCTGAAAGAGGCCTTCTTCCGCGTCGACATCATCGAGTCGATGTTCCCGACGATCATCACCGTCGCGCTGCGCAACACGATCCTCTACACGCTCGGCGCGTTCGCCTTCGGCCTGGTGTTCGGCACCATCCTCGCGCTGATGCGGCTGTCCCGAGTGGCGCCGTACCGCTGGGTGGCCACCGGGTACATCGAACTGTTCCGGGGTCTGCCCGCGCTGCTGGTCCTCTTCCTGGTCGGCTACGGCATCCCGATCGCCTTCCCGGACCGGGAGATCCCGGGCGGCGTGTTCGGTTCCATCGCGATCGGTCTCGGGTTGACCGCCGCGGCGTACATGGCCGAGACCATCCGCGCCGGCATCCAGGCCGTGCCGAAGGGGCAGATGGAGGCGGCGCGCACCCTCGGCATGTCGCACTTCACCGCGATGCGCACCATCGTCATCCCGCAGGCGTTCCGGATCGTGATCCCGCCGCTGACCAACGAGCTCATCCTGCTCACCAAGGACTCGTCGCTGGCCTACGTGCTCGGCGTGACCGCGTCGACCATCGAGATCACCAAGTTCGGCCGGGACACGCTGAACGACCGGGTGAACGCCACGCCGCTGCTGGTGGCCGGCTTCACCTACCTGATCATCACCCTGCCCCTGTCCCAGGTGGTACGACGCCTCGAACTCCGCTACGCCAAGGCTCGGTGACCCACATGACGACTCCTGAAGCCCGACCCGCCGTCGAGATCCGCGACCTGCACAAGTCCTTCGGCCCGATCGAGGTGCTCAAGGGCATCGACTTCGAGGTCGGCCACGGCGAGGTGGTCTGCGTCATCGGGCCGTCCGGATCCGGCAAGTCGACCCTGCTGCGCTGCGTCAACCTGCTCGAGGAGCCGACCGCCGGCAAGATCTGGGTGAACGGGATCGAGATGACCGACCCGGACGTCGAGATCGACGCGGTCCGCCGCGGCATCGGCATGGTCTTCCAGTCGTTCAACCTGTTCCCGCACCTGACCGTGCTGGACAACCTCACCGTCGCCCAGCGCAAGGTGCTCCGGCGCGGCCGGGCGGAGGCCGAGCGGATCGCCCGGGAGAACCTGGAGCGGGTCGGCCTGACCGACAAGGCCACCGCGTTCCCCGCGCAGCTCTCCGGCGGGCAGCAGCAGCGGGTGGCGATCGCCCGGTCGTTGTCGATGGACCCCAAGCTGATGCTCTTCGACGAGCCGACCTCCGCGCTGGACCCGGAACTCGTCGGCGACGTGCTCACCGTCATGCGCAAGCTCGCCGAGGACGGCATGACGATGATGGTGGTCACCCACGAGATGGCGTTCGCCCGCGACGTGGCCGACCGGGTCGTCTTCATGGACGGCGGCGTGGTGGTCGAGCAGGGGCCGCCGCAGGAGGTGCTCGGCGCTCCCCGGCACGAACGGACCCGCTCGTTCCTCTCCCGGGTCCTCGACCCGACCCACGTCGCGCAGCTCGGTCAGCCCGGCCAGTCCGCGCAGCCGGCGGAGCCGCCGCGCCTGCCGGCCGACGACCGCCACAACCTGTAGCCGCCGCCGCTGCCCGCCTGCCCGCCCGACCACCGACGGCCGGATACGCCGCGGGGGAGCGGGCGGGGGCCGCCCGGTCGGGCGTCTCGTGGCGGCCGACCCGCCGAAAGGCGCCCTCCGCCCGCTCACGGCGAGCTGACCGTCGCCCGGGGCCAGGGTCAGGGCGTGGCTGCCCTGGTGCGAACGCGCACGGCAGCGACCGTCATGAGGCTGGGCGCGAACCGTCATCGTTTCGTCGTGTTGGCCGCGGGCCCCGCGGGGTAGTGCGGGGGGATCACCCCCGCGGCGTGGTCGCGGCGGCCGCACAGCCGGCCACCGGCACGCCGCAGCAACCCGAGGAGCTCGACATGACCTACCCCTGGTTCTTCCCCCACGAATTCCCGTCGCTGTTCGAGACCCGACCCACCTCCGAGGACGCCCGGCTGGCCTGCCGCCTGCTGGATCGGATGCAGCGGGACCCGCTGCTCAGACACGAACGGATCTGCATCGAGGTGCAGAACCGCGTGGTGATCCTGGACGGCGTGGTCAGTTCGGCCGAGGTGAGCGCCGCCGCCCACGACCGTGCCTGGAGCACCCCGGGCGTGCACGACGTCAACAACCGGCTGCGCGCCTCGGCGGACTGACCGCCGGCCGGGGTGCGGTGGACCGGGGTGACCGGCCGATCCGGTCCGCCGGCCACCCCGGGCGGCACCGCTCCGCCCGAGGCCACCGGTCCCACGTCGAGCGCACCGGATCAGACCACGTCGGCGCGCTGACCCCCCACCCCCGGTCCGACTTTGTCACGCGACTGTCACATACCCGCGTGGTGGCCGCGAATCCGGCCGGGCAGGGTGGTGGCCGACCGGGTCCCGGACGGGCAGGAAGGACAGCACGATGAGCGTCGTCCCGGACGACCAGCTGATGGCGTTGATCTGCGACACCTGCGGCCACACCACCACGGTGACGGCCTGTGTGCCGCCCGACGCCGAGGTCGTCTGGACGCTGATCGCCGAGCACGGCTGGAGCGGCTCACCGTTCGCGACCGGCCCCCACCGGTGTCCGTACTGCAGCCTGCTGCCGCCCGCCGGTGGCGGTCCCGTTCCCTGCCGGGACCACGGCCCGGGTGGGATCGTCGGCATCGACCACGTCGACGGCGCCACCGTCGTCGCCGCCACCGGCGACATCGACCTCGACAGCGGCGACACGCTCCGCGCCGCCCTGGGACACGCCGCCGACATGGGCGGGCATGTGGTGGTCGACCTCAGCCGGGTGCACGTCATCGACTCCACCGGGTTGGGTGTGCTCGTCCGCGCCCACCGCGACGCCCGCGACCGAGGCGTCATGCTGTGCCTCGCCGGCCCGTCCCGGTTCGTCCGCACCGTCCTGCACACCATGCGCCTGGACGGCGTCCTCCCGGTCTTCGACAGCCGCGACGAGGCCCTCGCCGACCTGTCCGCGGCAGGTCACCGGCCCACCCATCCGACGCCCGACCTCGGTTGACGGTGACCGCCGTGCCGGTGGTGTCCGGCCTGCCCGGCGGCGGCGTCGCCGGCGTCGACAGGTGAGGGCGACGCAGCTGCCGGTGGCGCGTTGGCCACCGTGGGGGAAGGTGAGGTCGACGCAGCCTGCCGGCGATAGGGTCTGCTCCTATGCGGACGAAGCCGGAGCTGAGTGCGACGATCCGCCGGGACCGGCGGGCGGTGCTCGTGGTCAACGCCCACTCCCGGCGGGGCCGGCGGCTCTACGAGGGCGCCCGGGCGCGGCTCGCGGCGGCCGGCTTCACGCTGCTCGACGCGTACCCGGTCGACCGGCCCGGCGAGCTGGAGCAGACCCTCGCCGCGGCCGCCGACCTCGGGCCGGACCTCCTGGTCGCCGGCGGCGGCGACGGCACCATCGGCACCGCCGCCCGGCTGCTCGCCCACCGCGACATCGCGCTCGGCCTGCTGCCGCTGGGCACCACCAACAACTTCGCCCGCACCGTGGGCATCCCGCTCGACCTCGACGCGGCGGTCGAGGTGCTCGCCACCGGCAAGGTGATCGACGTCGACCTCGGCCTGGTGGGCGACATGCGGTTCACCAACCACGTCGGCATCGGCCTCTCCGCCGACGTGATGCTCCGGACGCCGCCGCGGCTGAAGCGGGCCACCGGCCGGCTCGCGTACCCGCTCACCGCGCTGGCGCTGCTGACCCGGCACCGGCCGCTGCGGGCCACCGTCCGCGCCGAGGGGCGGGAGCGCGAGTTCGTCACCCACCAGCTCTACGTGGCCAACGGCGGCTTCCACGCCGGCCGGCCGATCACCGCCGACGCGGACGCCGACGACCGGCTGCTGGTCGGCTACCCGGTGGGCGGCGCCACCCGTCGCGAGCTGCTGCGCGACACGGCCCGCAACGCCGCCACCGGGCATCGCCGCACGCTGCGCGAGGAGCCCTTCCTCGCCGTACGCCAGCTGTGGCTGGAGACCGACCGGCCGGCGCCGGTCGAGGTCGACGGCGAGTTGTACGGCGAGACCCCGATCCGGATCGGCCTGGACCCCAACGCGCTGCGCATCATGGCCCCCGCCGACAGCCCGGACCGCTAGCGCGTCGAAGTCCTCAGCCGGGCTGTGCGGGGTCCGGACGACGACCGGCGGCGCTGCCGGGTGGGACTCTGATCGCGGCTGCCGGGCGTGCGGCGGGCTCAGCGGCGCAGCCGGACCTCGGTCGGCTCGCGGTCGCTGCGCAGTCCCTTCCAGGAGGGGTGGCGCAGCCGGTTGTCCGGGGTCCAGGACCGGAAGGTGACGTCGCCGACCAGCACCGGATCGACCCAGACGGCGTGCCGGGCGTGTCCGCGCGGCACGGGGGAGTCGAACGGTGGATCCGGTCGGCGCAGCGGGTCCAGGCGTTGCTGCAGGTCGCGCAGCGCGGCCTGGGTGAAGCCGGTGCCGACGTGGCCGATGAAGGCCAGCTTGTCGCCCTGGTCGTACATGCCGAGCAGCAGCGAGCCGACGGTGCCGGCGCGCCGGCCCGCACCGGGCTGGTAGCCGCCCACGATGACCTCGACGGTGTCGTTGAGGGGCACCTTCACCCAGGCCGGCGAGCGGCGACCGGGCTGGTACGGCGAGTCGAGCTGCTTGGCGACCACTCCTTCCAGGCCCAGGTCGGCGGCCGCCGTGGCCAGATCACGGCCGGCGTCCCCGGTCCAGTAGGGCGGCGTGTCCACGCTCTGCCCGCTGAGGTCCAGCTCCTGCAGCGCGGCGCGGCGCTCGGTGTACGGCAGCGAGGTCAGGTCCCGACCGTCGAGGTGCAGCAGGTCGAACAGGTACATCCGGACGGGGGTGCCGCCGACCAGGGCGGCGGACGGCGCCCGGACGTGCATGCGGCGTTGCAGCGCGGCGAAGCTGGGCCGCCCCTTGCCGTCCAGGGCCACGACCTCCCCGTCCAGCACCGCGCGCCGGCCCGACAGCAGCCGCGCCAGCTCGCCCAGTTCCGGGTACGCCCGGGTGACGTCGCGGTCATTGCGGCTGAGCAGCCGCACCCCGTCGGCGACGTACCCGATGGCGCGAACGCCGTCCCACTTGAACTCGTATCCCCACCCCGGCCCGCCGGGCAGCGCGCCACTGGTGGCGAGCATCGGCCGCACGAGGGTCGGCATCCTGGCACTCACGCCTCGATCATCACCAACCCGACGCGCCGGCACCTGGCCTTCCGGCGATCCGCCCGCCGGGCCCGGGCGGCCCACGACCCGCGCCCGGGAACCCGGAGCGCCCGGCCGGTGTCCTGAGAACGGGACGGGTCAGTTCCGCCAGGCGTCCATCCGGAGGGGGACGAGATGGGTTCACGGGGCAGGTTGGTGCTGGCAGCGGTGGTCCTGCTGGCGGCGTGCACGCCCACCGACGGGCCGGCCACGCCGGCCGGCGCGGCGGCCACCCCGGCCCCGCCGAGCGCGGCGGCGCCGGCCGCGACCGGCTGCGGCTCCCGGGTCGAGACCGGCCTGCTGCCCGAATGGGCGCACGGCGGGTTCCGCGGGGAGCCCCGGATCGCGCACGTCTTCGGTGCGAAGGGCGAGATCGTCGCGGTGCTGTTCGGCCATCCGCTGCGGCAGCCCCGGACGGACGGCTCCAACAACAAGATCCTCTGGGTTCCCCGCCCGGTCACCACCTCGCCCGATCCGACGTCCTCGCCGACGCTGGTCATCACCGCGACGCTGCACGGCACCGAGACCCGGGTGACCCGCCAGGTCACCGGCGGTCCAGGCCCGTCGATCATCGACCTGCCGCAGCCCGGCTGCTGGCACCTCGATCTGCGCTGGTCCGGGCGTACCGACACGATGGACCTCGTCTACGCCGACGGCTGACGCCGCGGTCGATGTGCGATCGGCCCGGCGGGCCGCGAGGTCCCCCCGCCTGGTCGCGGCGCGGGGACCTCGGCCCGACGGCGCCGGTCAGCCCGGCAGTTCGACCAGCGCGAGGTTGCGGTCCACGGCTGTCCACGCCTTGCGCGCTCCGGGCACCGGCTCGATCCGGGGAACCGTGTACCAGTTGGTGCCGATGCCGCTGTACAGCGGCTCCGCCGCGGCCAACCCCGGTCCCAGCCGGTAGATGGTGTCGCCGAAGTTCGTCGCGGCGTAGACCTGGCCGTGGTGCGCGACGATCTCGCCGTACCCGCTGAGCTTGCCGGAGTGCAGCACGGTGCGGGTGGTGAGGTCGTACGCGATCCAGGTGCCGCTGGTGCGCTTGTACGACGCGTAGAGCACCCCGTTGAACACCTCGACGTGCTGCATGCTGGGCTGGCCGGGCAGCGGCG
This sequence comes from Micromonospora sp. S4605, assembly GCF_003176715.1. Lineage (NCBI taxonomy): Bacteria > Bacillati > Actinomycetota > Actinomycetes > Micromonosporales > Micromonosporaceae > Micromonospora > Micromonospora sp. S4605. The sequence goes on along the minus strand of NZ_QGSW01000205.1, from coordinate 4,394 downwards.
CGAACCGGTCGACCACCTCGCGGCGGCGGATGTCGAAGACCGCCACCTGGGAGGTCGGCTCGGTGGGCGGGGTCCCGTTGCCGCCCCAGGTGTCCCCGGCGATGTAGGCCAGGTCCCCGTCCAGCGCGATGGCGTTCAGCGCCTGGTTGGGCAGGATGTCGAGGCGTACCTCCAGCTCGCCGGTCGCCGGGTCCAGCAGCGTGAGCGCGCCCTGCAGGCTGCCGTACCGCGGGGCCGAGGCGACCAGGACGAGGCCGGACGGCTTGTGGTGCACCACGTCCCAGGGCCGCTGCTGGTTGTGGCCGATCTGGCCGAAGCTGCGCACCTGACCCGTGCGTGGGTTCAGCTCGACGATCTCGCCGCTCGGGTACAGGGCGCTGATCATCCGGTCCCGCCAGGCGACGATGTCCTTCGCCTCGCCGCCGACGGGGTACCGGCGGCTGACGCCGCGGGCGGGCTCGTGCACGGTGATCGCGAAGTGCCCGCCGACGTAGACCGAACCGTCGGGAGCCGCGCACATCGACTGGAGCAGCTCGGGCCCGGCCGCCCGCGGGTCGTCGGTCAGGTCGTGCTGTTCGACGGTGTCCCGGCCGGGGGCCAGGATGGACACCCGGCCACTGCCGTTGGCGGCGAAGACGGTGCCGTCGGCAAGCTCCACCACGCCGCGTCCCTCGTCGCCGGCCGGGCCCTGGGCGATCGTGACCAGCCGGTCGCCCTCCCGGCGCAGGATCGACCCGGTCAGCCGGCCCAGGGCGAGCAGCGCGCCGTCGCCGGTGACGCTCAGCGAGTCGACCAGGTACTCCCCGTCGGCGGGCACCTCGACGTGGCCGGAACCGTCGCTGGCGATGTCGTGCACCCCGAACGCGGACGCGGCGTAGACCCGGCCGCCGGCCGCGGCCAGCGCGCCGAGTCCCGCGTCCAGCGGGGTGCCGGTAGGCATGATGTCCACCTTCTCGCCGGTGGCGCGGTCGATCCGGACGATGTGGGCGGGAATCGTGCCGGCGTAGACGTAGCGCTCGTCGGCGGCCAGCAGCCGGGCGTACTGGGATCCGGGGAAGGCGCGTCCGAGGTTGGTCAGGGTTCCGGTCGCCGGTTGCAGGGACCAGACCTCGCCCCGGGGATAGGTGCCGAAGTAGACCACGCCGTCCGGTGCGGTGGTGGCGGCGAACACGATCGTGCCCGACGGGCCGATGGTGCCGAGTCGCCGGGCGGTCTTGGTCGCCGGGTCGTACTCGACGATGTCGCCGAACGAGTACGTGCCGATGTAGACCTTGCCGCCGGAGACGGTGCAGGCCCAGGCGCCGTCGCCCCGCTCCAGCGGCACCACGTCGGTCACCGCGCGGGCCGCGATGTCGTACGTGACCACCTTCGGCGGCGTCTGCCCCCGGGTGACGAAGTACCCGGTGGTGCCGTCCACCGCCATGCCGACGATCGCCGCGCTCAGCGAGGCCGGGCCGTACTGCCCCGGCTGGCGCGGGCCGTCCGCCGCGGCCGGCAGTTCGCCGAGCACCGCGCCGCCGACCGCGGACAGTGCCGTGAGCTGGATGAGGTTACGCCGGTTCAGCTGGGTCATGGGCAAGCTCCTCTTCGGTGCGGCCTGGGGGAGTGGAGGTCGAGACGCCGTCGCCCCGCCGGGTTGTCGTTCGGGCGCGCGGGATGCCGGTCACGGGTGGTCAGCGGCCGGAGATCGCGACGCGGACCAGGTTGCGCCCCTTGAGGCCGAACAGCGCGCTCCGGGACGGGTCGAGGGCGAGCTTGGGTTCGCCGCCGAACCATTCGCCGGCCAGCCCGTCGACGACGGTGCTGACCGTGAAGGTGATCAGATCGATCTTGTAAATCGCGTTGCCGTCGGTGGTGTAGGCGACCCGACCGACGATGTGCAGATCGGAACCGCGGGCGCTGACCTTCGTGATCCGGGTGACCCGGGCGTGCCGCAGGTCGTACTCGAACAGCACGCCGGTGTCGGTGATGCCGTAGACGGCGAGCGCGGTGTGCGCGAGACCCGGAATGACCTTCGCCCCGGGCACCGGTTCGACCTGCCAGCGCAGCCGGCGGCCACGCAGGTCGAAGGCGGCGAGCCGGGCGGTGGTGGTGACCGGCGGCAGGCCGAGCCCTTCCTGGATGTTGGTACCGAGATAGGCGACGCCGCCCTGGCAGGTCACGGCGTAGAGGCTCTGCCGCTCGACCACGGGCCGGTAGGTGTCGAACCTCCCGGTCCGCAGCTGGTAGAGGGCCAGGGTCCCGTTCAGGTGGCCCGGCTCCGGCTGGGTGGTCATCGCGATCAGACCGGTGGCCTCGTCGTACGCCAGATCGCGCGGGCGGTCCTGCTGGTTACCGGTCCTGGCCAGCAGGGTCGCCTCGGTCTCGCCGGCCCGGTGACGGTAGAGCAGGGCCTGGGTGTAGACACCGAGGTAGGTGGCGCCGCGGACGGTCAGCGCCGTCTTGGGTTCGCCGGGTATGCCCAGCCGGGATCGCGTGGCGGTGGCGAGGTCGTGGACATCCGCGCCGCCCTTGCCGCCGACGTAGACGCGCGCGCCGTCGCTGTGCACCGACATGGGCTGCTCGGGCGCGGCCCGGAAGCCGCGCTGCACCAGGTTGACGTAGCGCAGCGAGCGGTCGGCGGGGTCGAAGACGACGATCGCGCCGTCCTGCACGCCGTAGACGCGGCCGTCGTGGACGAGGAGCCGGTGGGTGGCCGCCTCGGGCTGGGCCACGCCCAGGGCCTCGACGGCCCCGCCGTCGATGGCACACCGGTAGAACATGCCCGACGGTCGCCCGGCGAAGTAGACGTAACCGTCGTGGATGAGCACCGAGGTCACGTACTTCTCGCCCGTTGTCAGCACCCGGTGGTCGGCCGGATCGGTCTTGCTCAGCACCAGCACCTCGCCGTTGGAGGAGATTCCGCCGGCCAGGTGGGTCTCCGACAGCGCCAGGCTGGCGACGAAGTCGCGGCCGGCGAGCGCGGCCGGCAGGATGTCGCGCTTGGCGCCGGTCGCCCGGTCGATCGCGATCAGATGGGCGTGCGCGCCGACGCCCGCGTAGATGGTGGTCTCGTCGGCGGCGATGCTGCGCACGTACGCCTCGCCCTCGACCGGCATGCCGAGGTCGCGGCTCACCCCGGTCGCCGGGTCGTACTCGACGACCCGGCCGGGTTCGGAGATCGCGAGGTAGACCTTGCCGTCCGGCGACGAGGCCAGATTCCAGATGAAGTGGTACGGGTAGGCGCCCACCTGGTCCAGCGCACCCGTCACCGTGTCGAGCCGGTAGAGGTCGGAGCGGCTGTGGGTGCCGATGTAGACGTCGGTGCCGACGCGGCACATCGCCCACACGCCGATGCCGGTGGGCACGTCGGTGTGGGAGGTCACGGCGTCGGCGGTGAGGTCGTACGCGCCCACCACGTTGGGCGAGAGCCCGCGGCTGGCCGCGTAGAGCACCGATCCGACGAACTCGCCGTTGCCCAGCGGGGTCGTGACGCTGGCCGGACCGAGGTCGGTGAGGGTGCCTTCGGGATCGGCTGACGCGTCGGCGTGGGCCGAGGAAGGGGGAAGGAGCGCGACTCCGCCGGCGAGCGCGGCGGTCTGCAGTAGACGACGACGGGCGACCATGGGCGCAGCCTTTCGGTCGGGACCGGAATTGCGCCAGAGTCTAGCGTCGCCGATGGCCTCGCCGGTATGGGCGACGAGGGATTTTCATCGGCAGATTTGAGCGTGGCCCGTAACGTCGAGCTGGAGTTCGGGCCGAAGGCACGCGAACGCGGCGGTCGGGCTCCGGCGCGGTCCGCCGGACGCCGACAGCTGCTCAGAGCAGGCCGTCGGTGATGCCCAGCGTGCCACCGGCCGAGGCGGACGCCTCGCCGTGCAGCGCCACCCCGGTGGACATCCCGCCGACGGACCCCAGGGCGCCGGAGACGACGCCGTCGACCTGGCCGGTGACGCCGTCCACGGTGGACGGCACGTCGATCGGTGGGACGACGCTGCCGGGGCCGGTGGTGATGCCGAGGCCACCGAGGGTGTCGTCGACGCCGAGGCCGTCGACGAGGCCGTCGACCTGGCCCTGGGTGTTGCCGAGGGTGCCGCCGAGCAGGCCGTCGCCGCCGAGGACGCCGGTGCCGAGCAGGCCGTTGTCGCCGCTGTCGAGGGCGGTGGTGGGGTTGCCGAGGGTGCTGGTGAGGTCGCTGACGGCGGGGTCGGCGATGGTGTCGGTGGCGCCGATGACGTCGGCGTCGAGGGTGTGGGCGAGGTCGTGGGCGCCGGTGAGGTCGGTGCTCAGGCCGCCGGGGCCGATGCCGAGGCCGATGCCGGGTAGGACGGTGGCGCCGACGCCGACGGCGGTGGGGTCGACGGCGATGGCGCCGAGGACGCCGGCTTTGACGTCGAGGCCGTTGTCGCTGGTGG
>NZ_QGSW01000002.1:0-552 GCF_003176715.1 Micromonospora sp. S4605 | reverse complement strand
TCTTCGCGTCCTTGCCAGGGAACCGAAGGATCATCAGACGGTGGCCGGCTTCCGTCTCCACGACACGCCGGATCCACAAAGGACTATCTCGGCGGCCGAGACGCCAGGGGTTAAAGAACAAGCTGAGGGTAAGTCTCAGAAGCCCTTGCGGCGGGTGTTCCGGATGACGTTTCAGCTCGACCACCTGGTAAGCGGTGACGCTCTGGGCGTTGAGCGACTTCAGCCGCTTGAGCGCTTGATCGTGCTCCAGTCTCGTCTGCGTGGCGGCCGGGTCGCCCTCGGCAAGGAGCCTGGGGGTGAGGCGCCGTGGCTCGATATGGGGTCGAAGCACCTCGTGGACCGCTGGGAGCACGTCGAGGGCGAGGTTGTCGAGGTCCTTTCCCTGTTGCGGAGGCAGCACCAACATGGTGACCTTGATGGGGACGCCTAGACGAGTAGTTCCGATGTCAGGGGTCGATGTCTGGGTATGAAGAGAGGGCATCCAGGATCATGTTGTGACGCAAGACCTGGACACCCTCTTGACCGCACTGTACGTGAAGATCGACGACACCA
>NZ_QGSW01000003.1:0-620 GCF_003176715.1 Micromonospora sp. S4605 | reverse complement strand
TGCTTCGGGCGGTCAGGCTTGATCCCTGCGCCGGTCACGGCGGGCCACACCCTCGTCGTGGTCCGGCTCCGCTCGTGTGAGCCGGGGCTTGTCGGCCGCGTCGTCGCATTTGCCAGGAGCCGACGACCTTGCCGTGGTTGATGCTTGGTGCGGGCGCCCTGTCGAGCTGCCCCGTCGATGGGACCACTGGGTTGGCGACGACCGGTCGTCGTGCTTGCGCACGTCGCCGCGCCCTACAGACGGGGCAGCTCTGAAGTGGTCGTCGTGCTCGCGCACGGTGCCGCGCGCCACTACAGACGGGGCAGCTCTGAAGTGCCTGCGGATCCGCCGGCTGCTTCTTCCCCGGCAGGTGATGCAACCCCGAGGTCCACGTCCACCCGGGCATCCGGCATCCGGACATTCCGCGCATCCGCGCATCGGGCTCTGTGAGGGCGGGTGGGCTCGTCGTCGTTTCGCCGATGTGGCGGTATCGACTCGTCCGGGATGGCCCCATATCGGCGACCCGGTGTCGATCACGCCGTCCAGCCCTTCGCCCGGGTCGGTGGCTGGACCCTCGGTGGGGTGTTTGTCGGGTTTGGGGGTGTGGCCGGTGGCCTCCGGGTGGTGGAATCGGGGCCGGG
>NZ_QGSW01000004.1:0-642 GCF_003176715.1 Micromonospora sp. S4605 | reverse complement strand
CGCCCTCACAGAGCCCAATGCGCGGATGCGCGGAATGTTCGGACATCGGATGCCCGGGTGGACCTCGGGGGTTTGCAACACCCACCAGCAAGGAAGCAGCCGGCGGATCCGCAGGCGCTTCAGAGCTGCCCCGTCTGTAGGGGCGCGCGGCATCGTGCGCGAGCACGACGACCGGTCGTCGCCAGCCCAGTGGTCCCATGAACGGGGCAGCTCGACAGGACGCCCGCACCAAGCATCAACCACGGCAAGGGCGTCGGCTCCTGGTAAGCCCGACAACGCGGCCGACAAGCCCCGACTCGTCCCCGGGCTGTGCTCGCCACGTGCCCAGCCTGGCCAGGCCGCTCTCGCCGCCGGCCTCCGGGGCAACCCGCATGCTGACGCGCGAGCCGAGTGGTCACACGAACGAACGTGATACCTCTGCGGCATATCGATGACTCACAGGTATCACCCGCCCGAACAATATGCCCAGCCCCCGACGACACACCCGGACCCGACCAGCACCGAACCGCGCCAGACGGGGGCGAGCAAACGGACGTCGGCGGTGGGCAGCACGCACGGACCCGGACCACGACTTCGGGGGCCACCGGGATCGAACGAGCGGAGCCGGACCACGACGAGGGTGTGGCCCGCCGTGACCGGCGC
>NZ_QGSW01000005.1:0-679 GCF_003176715.1 Micromonospora sp. S4605 | reverse complement strand
CCCGATGTCCACGGTGGTCCGTGGGCCATAGCGTACGGGGCATGGCGGATTGGTTGGCCCAGGTCGGAGAGCTTCCCACCACCCTGCTCATGGGGGTGCTCGGGGTGGTCATGCTCTTCGACGCCGTACCGCTGCTCGGGGTGCTGGTCCCGGGCGACGTGGCGATCCTCGCCGCGGTCGGGGTGGGGCGGCCGGCGACCGGCCTGGCCACGTTCGCCGCCGTGGTGGTCGGTTGCCTCGCCGGCTGGTCGCTGAGCTTCCTGGCCGGCCGCCGGTGGGGTGACCGGCTACGGCACAGCCGGGTCGGCGGCTGGATCGGCGAGTCACGCTGGGCGGCCGCGGAGCGGATCCTGCGTCGCGGGGGCGGCCGGATGGTGCTGGTCGCCCCGTTCCTGCCGGTGTTCAACGCGCTGCTGCCACTGGCCGCCGGCGGGCTGCGGATGTCGTACCGGCGCTTCCTCGGCTGCGCGACCCTCGGCGCCGCGGCCTGGGCCGGCCTCTATTTGGTGCTCGGCACCGCCTCCCGGTCGCTGGCCGGGCTGCTGCCCGGGCCGGCCAGCCCGATGCTGGTGACCATGGCGGTCGGGCTGCTGCTGGCCACGTTGGTGCTGCTGGGTACGCGGCGGCGGCTGCGGGCGCTGGCCGGCTGACGGGGTGACCGGGGTTGCGGTGGGGGGGC
>NZ_QGSW01000006.1:0-913 GCF_003176715.1 Micromonospora sp. S4605 | reverse complement strand
CGAGCCACTGCGGGTCGCGGACGGGCCGGCGGGACGGGTGGGGCCGGTTCCGGCGGCGGGCCACCGGACGGTGTCGCGGGAGTTACATCACGGCTTAATGAATGTCGTCATTAAAGTGGTTGGCGTCATGGGTCGTCAAGCACGGGGTCGTACAGTCGCCTCGGACGGCCCGGGGGATCGAGGTGGCGTGTGGAGTTGGCGCGAGCGACGAATCGTGGCGTCCGGCTGCGGAACCGGTCGGCGCTGCTGTCGAAGCTCTTCCTCGACGGCCCGCTGACCCGCCAGGACCTGGTCCGCAGCACCGGGCTCAGCCAGCCGGCGGTGAGCAACGTGGTGGGCGACCTGATCGACGAGGGCCTGGTGGTCGAGGCGGGCGCGGCCGAGTCCGACGGCGGCCGGCCCAGCATGATCCTCCGGGTCGCGCCGCGGTTCGCCTTCGTGATCGGCGTGGACGTCGGTGAGACCCGGGTGCGGGTCGAACTGTTCGACTTCGCGATGGCCCTGCTGGCCAGCGTCGAGTACCCGCTGGACCCGGCCCGTACCGAGCCGTCGGTGGTGGCCGGGCACGTGCTGGCCGGCATCGACGCGGTCACCGGCCAGGCCGGGGTGCACACCGACGACGTGCTCGGCGTCGGCATCGGCGTCTCCGGCGTGGTCGAGCAGGGGGAGCGGGCGGTGGTGCACGCCCAGGCCCTCGGCTGGGACCGGGTGCCGCTGGAGGCGCTGATCGCCGCCGGCACCGACCTGCCGCTGCACATCGACAACGGCGCCAAGACCCTCGGCCAGGCGGAGATGTGGTTCGGCGCCGGCCGGGGCGCCCGGCACGCGGTGTTCGCCCTGGTCGGCTCCGGCGTCGGGGCCGCCGTGGTGACCAACGGGGTCACCTACCGGGGGGCGTCCAGCAGCGCGGGGG
>NZ_QGSW01000007.1:0-929 GCF_003176715.1 Micromonospora sp. S4605 | reverse complement strand
CCCTCAATCGGCCGGCCTCGTCCAACCGCACGGGCCGGGCGACTTGATCGTGCCCACCGGTCACGCGTGGATGTCGATCGACCAAACCGATGCCCACCCACCCACATGAACGGGAGCACCACCACCGATGCCAGACGGAAGCATCTTCAAACGGTGCGGCTGCCGCCGCCCAGAGACCGGCAAGCCGCTGGGGAACGACTGCCCGAAACTGCGCCGCGCGAACGGCGCCTGGAGCTTCGATCACGGCCACTGGGCCTACCAACTCGAACTCCCACCCACCGCCGATGACAAGCGCCGGCAGTTACGCCGCTCCGGCCTGCCCAGCCGACGTGCCGCCGCCGAGGAACTCGACCAGGCCCGCGAACTGCTCGCCCTCGCCCCTCGAGGGGACCGGCGCCGCCGTACCGAGATCGGCGACCTGCTGCAAGCCGCCGTCCGCACCAAGCGGCCCTTGCCCGAGGTCGACCGCATCCGGCAGCGGCTGCGCGGTGATGGCCCCCTCGCTGAAATGCTCACGGTCGCTGAATACCTGATCGGCTGGCTGACCCACCTCACGGTCGACGAGAACACGCTCCGCGGCTACGAATCGATCGTGCGGGTCCACCTGATCCCCCACCTGGGCGACATCCCGTTGGACAAGCTGCGCACCACCCACATCCGCGACATGTTCGCCGCGATCGAGCGACGCAACGACGAGATCACCGCCGCGAAGGCCAGCACCGACCCGACGATCCGCAAGATGGTCACCGGTGTGCGGCCCACCGGCGCCACCACACGCCAGCGCATCCGCGCCTGTCTCCGCAAGGCGATCAACGACGCCCTCGCCGACGAACTCATCGTCGGCGCCAACCCCGCCGCCCTGGTCAAGGTCCCCGCCGACCGGCCCCTACCGATCGTGTGGGAGGACGAACGCGTGCAACGGTGGAAGT
>NZ_QGSW01000093.1:0-934 GCF_003176715.1 Micromonospora sp. S4605 | reverse complement strand
CCGGTTGATGGCCGCGCGCCTAGCCGGTGAGGACGTCGAGCCGCAAGGCCCGATCGAGACCGAGGCAGCCCGACGCCTCGACGACGAACTCAACCAGAAGTAGCCACCCGGTTACCCAACACTTTCTAAGAGCGGAGCACCGGCCCGCATCTCGGTAGCACTCCGCAACAGCACCGACCACCGCGATTGCTCCGTCCCAATCGCCCCGCTCCTCGGCAACGCGAGCAGTCTCAGACCAGCCAGGCACGGACATCATCGTAGGCGGCCCGGACCCTCAGCTTGGGAATTGGATTGATCTACACGTTGGGTAGCTGTGCCAGCTGGTCGAGCAACACGGAGCGTTCGAGTTGACGCCGTCGAAGTGCGGACGTTCCCAGGTGTTGACCGCTGCATCGGGCACGGAGCGGGCACGTGCCGACCTTGCGCCGGATTCAGAGGTCAGCCCAGACATGGGTCTCGTCGTACGCGTGCCAGCCCCGAAAGAACCAGTCGGCCAGGTCGCCGATCCGCTCGAGGCATGCCTCGTGGTACTCGGCAGCAGGACGTGGGAAGTTCGGGTGACTGGTCCAGCCTGGCACGTACGTCGCCATCTCGTAGAATCCCTCGGCGAGCCACCGTTCCAACTGGTCTCGCTCTTGATACGTCGCACAGACCATCCGCATCGCCAGTTCCAACCGGCTGAACGCACCGCGATCCCAGATCAGGTCTCCTCGGAGCCTGAGTAGGAAGCTCCCTTCCTCGGCGTTGAACTCGCGTCGTAGCACCTGGATCGCATCGTCCACCTCTGGATCATGCGACAGCGGGGGCAGTGGCGTCCCTGATAGTGGTGTAACGCGGTTGGCGTGATTGCCGGACAGCCCGTCCGGCATAGAGCGCGGCCATCGCGTGATCTTTCGAGTGAACCTTCCACAGCACTCTCGAAAGGGACTACCGC
>NZ_QGSW01000008.1:0-953 GCF_003176715.1 Micromonospora sp. S4605 | reverse complement strand
GGACCGGGGTGCTGCTCGGCGCGGCCACCGTGGCCGGTCTGGGCGGGCGGTGGCTGGCCGGGCGGCGGGGCGTCTCGGCGGCCCGGGCGGCGGTGCGGCTGCCCGCGCCGGTCTCCGCCGCGCCGCCGGTGCCTGCCGGGGCCGACCTGGCGCTGACCCAGCTCGCCCCCTACGTCACACCGAACTTCGGCTTCTACCGGATCGACACCGCGCTGGTGGTGCCGCAGGTCGACCCGGAGACCTGGCGGCTGCGCATCCACGGCCGGGTCCGCCGGCCGCTCACGCTCAGCTTCGCCGACCTGTTGGCCCGGCCGCTGGTCGAGCGGTACGTGACGCTGGCCTGCGTGTCCAACGAGGTCGGCGGCGATCTGATCGGCAACGCCCGGTGGCTGGGCGTGCCGCTGAAGGAACTGCTCGACGAGGTGGAGCCCGAGGAGGGCGCCGACCAGGTGGTCGGGCGGTCGGTGGACGGCTGGACCTGCGGCACCCCCACGGCGGTGCTGCGCGACGGGCGGGACGCCCTGCTGGCGGTGGGGATGAACGGCGAGCCGCTGCCGGTCGAGCACGGCTTCCCGGTGCGGATGGTGGTGCCCGGCCTGTACGGCTACGTATCGGCCTGCAAGTGGGTCACCGAGCTGGAGCTGACCAGCTTCGCCGACTTCGACGCGTACTGGGTGCCGCGTGGCTGGTCGGCGCAGGGGCCGGTGAAGACCCAGTCGCGGATCGACCGGCCCCGGGCGCGCAACCGGCTCAGCGCCGGCCCGATCACCGTGGCCGGGGTGGCCTGGGCCCAGCACCGGGGCATCAGCCGGGTGGAGGTACGGGTCGACGAGGGCCCCTGGCAGGAGGCGGAGCTGGCCGCCACCGTCTCCGCGGACACCTGGGTGCAGTGGTCGTGGCGCTGGAACGCCACCCCGGGCGAGCACACCCTCCAGGTCCGGGCCACCGACGCC
>NZ_QGSW01000058.1:0-32924 GCF_003176715.1 Micromonospora sp. S4605 | reverse complement strand
TGGGCGCCCACCGTCTGCCAGGAGCGCAGCGGCGGCGACACCCGCTGCCCGGGCGGCTGAGGCGGCCGTAGCGGCGGCGACGACCGGTGACCGGGACGACACCGCGCCCGCCGGGCCGGACTCAGCGATCCGTGACCGCGGCGGGCGACTCGTCCCAGGTCCACAGCGAGCGCAGCGCGATCCCGTCGTGACCCGACAGGGTGCGGTTGGTGGCCAGGTAGCGGGCGGCGAGCTGGCCGAGGGCCTTGCGTTCCTCGCGGAACTCGGCGCGGGTCCACCGGCGGGCCATCGCGCGTTCCCACAACCGGTCGACCTCGCGGTCGAGGTCGGGCACCAGCGCGGTGCTGGCCGGCGAACCGACCAGCAGCACGGCGTACATCGCGCTGTTCCAGGCGATCGTCGCCTCCCGGTAGTCCGCCATCGCCGCCGCCGCCTCGTCGCCGCGCTTGTCCTCCAGGTACGCCAGGTTCATCAGCCGCCGCACCAGGGACTGCAACGCCGACAGCAGGTCGGTGGCGGCCTTCAGCTCCGCGTCCCGTTGCCACCGGCGGCGGTCATGGCGAACGGTCGCCAGCGCCACCAGCAGCCCACCGGCGATGGCGAGCACTCCTCCGACGAGTGATCCAAGGACAGCCTCCATGGGGTGCAGTGTGCCGCCGTGACACAAGCCGGGGCGGTTGCGTCTCAGCCGCGCAGCCGGCGGACGAGTTTGCGCAGTCCGGCCTGCCAGCCGTCGGGGTCCTCGGCGCGGCGGCGGGCGTACCCGGCGACCTCGGGGTGCGGCAGGATGAGGAACCGCTCCTCGGCCAGCCCGGCGATCACCGCGTCCGCCACCTGGTCGGGGCTGAGCACCGCCCCGGAGGCGGCGATCACCCGTGCGCCAAGGTGCCCGGCGGCCAGCCCGTCGGCGAGCATCGGGGTGTCCACCCCCTGCGGGCAGAGCGCGCTGACCCGCAGGCCCTGGTCGCGGTAGGTGACCGCGAGCCATTCGGCGAAGCCGACCGCGGCGTGCTTGGTTGCCGTGTACGGGGCGTCGCCGACAGCGGTCAGCACGCCCGCCGCCGAGCACGTGGCCAGCAGGTAGCCGCCACCCCGGGCCAGCATCCCGGGCAGCACCGCCCGGGCGGCGTAGACGTGGGCGAGCACGTTCACCCGCCAGGCGCGGTCCCAGTCGGCGTCGGGTAGTTCCACTCCCCCGCCGGTGGCCACGCCCGCGTTGGCGCAGAACAGGTCGATCCGGCCGTACCGCCGCTCGGTGTCGGCGACCAGCGCGCGGACCTGCTCCTCGTCGGTGACGTCGACGGCCGCGGCATGGGCGATTGGGCCGATGCCGGCGGCGACCGCGTCGGCGGCGTCGGCGTCGAGGTCGGCCACCACCACGGCGGCGGCGCCCTCGGCGGCGAACCGGCGGGCCAGCGCGGAGCCGATCCCGCCGGCCCCACCGGTGATCACGGCGATCCGGTCGGTCAGGTTCACCTCAGCTCTCCCGCCCGCCGGGCGCCGCGACCCGGGCGGGACCGAGCCGGTCGATCAGGGCCGACAGTTCGGTCGCGCCGCCGGCGGCCAGCTCGGGGGTGGGCAGCAACGCCAGCACCGGCACGTCCACCCCGGCGTCGGCGTACCGGGCGACCTGGTCCCGGCACCGCTCGGGGGAGCCGTGCAGCACCAGCGCGTCGACCACCTCGTCGGGCACCGCGGCGCCGGCGCCGCGCCGGTCGCCGGCCGCCCAGGCCCGCCACATCGGCCCGAACACCTCCTCCCGGCCCAGCCAGCGGTGGAACTCGGCGTACGCCGGGACGGTGAGGTAGCTGGTGATCAGCCGGCGGCCCAGCGCGCGGGCGTGCGCGGTGTCCTCGGTGGGGCAGACGAAGATCCGGGCGACCACCTCGAAGCCCGGCCGCCGCTGGCCGGTGGCGCCGAGCGCCCGCGGCACGTCGTCGGCGGCCAGCCAGTTGAGGATGACCCCGTCGGCCTCGGCCGCGGCCAGCCGCAGCATGCCGGGGCGCAGCGCGGCGAGCAGCACCGGCGGCGGCGTCGCGGGCGGCCGCTCCAGGGTGAACCGACGCACGGTGAAGGTGTCGTACGCCCCGTCCACCGTCTCGCCGGCCAGCGCCGCGCGCAGGAAGCGCAGCACGTCCCGGGTGCGGCGGAACGGCTCGGTGTACGGGACGGCGTTCCAGTCGCCCACCACCACCGGTGAGGAGGCGCCGATTCCGAGGGCGAACCGGCCGGGCGCGGCGTCGGCGAGGGCGGCGGCACTCATCGCCAGCAGCCCGGGCCCCCGGGTGAAGGCGGGAGTGATCGCGGTGCCCAGGCGCAGCCGGGGCTGCCAGGCGGCGGCGAGCGCCAGCGGGGTGAACGCGTCGGCCCCGTTCACCTCCGCGGACCAGACGTCGGTGAACCCGGCCCGGTCGAGGGCGGCGTAGACCGCCGCGTGGTCGGCCAGTGGGATCCCGCCGAGCGGCACCGTCATTCCCCATCGCTTCGTCACCGGTCGATCGTGCCCGCTCGCCGCGACCCGGATCAAGATTCCGTCCGCCGGTTTCCCCGCTTGGCCGTCCGGTAACCGGGGTGCCGGTGCTAGGACTGCGGGATGGGCGTGTGTGACGGCGGGGCGGGCTGACCATGGTCGCCCAGGGCGGTGGACGGCTGCTGCCCTCCCCCGGCGCCGCCGGTCGGGCGACCTTCCTCGAGCTCTTCTTCGACCTGGTCTACGTCTTCGCGCTGACCCGGATCTCGGCCCGGGCGTTCGAGGACCTGGCGCTGGAGCCGGGCGGCGCGCAGGGCTGGGCCGCGGTCACCGGGGGCGCCAAGACGCTGCTGCTGCTCCTGGCGCTGTGGTGGGTGTGGCAGGGCACCGCGTGGACGACCAGCCGGTACGACCCCCACCATTTCTGGTTGCAGTGCATCGTCATCACCGCCCTGGTGGCCAGCATGGTGATGGGGGTGGCGATCCCCCGGGCGTTCTCCGACACCGCGCTGATGTTCGCCGTGGCGTACGTGGTCGCGCAGGTCTCCCGTCCGCTGATCCTGCTGCTCGCGCTGGGCCGGCACCCGTACCGCCGGTTGAAGGTGCGGATGGCGGTGGTGTTCACCGCGACCGGGACGCTCTGGATCGTCGGGGCGCTGCTGCCGACCAACCCGCAGGTGCTGCTCTGGACCACCGCGCTCGCGGCCGAGTACCTCGCCGGCCGGTTCGGGTGGCCGGTGCCGGGGCTGGGCCGCTCCACCGTCTCCAAGTGGGACATCGGCGGCGAGCACCTGGCCGAGCGGTACCAGCAGTTCTTCCTGATCGCGCTCGGCGAGACGATCCTGGTGGCCGGCTTCGCCTACAGCGCCGGCCCGGACTACGGCACGCACATGGTCGCCTTCGGGGCAGCGCTGGCCACCTCGATCGTGCTCTGGCGGATCTACGTGCAGCGGGCCGGGCAGATCCTCGCCCACGCGGTCGCCCAGGCCCGGCAGCCGGCCGCGATCGGCCGGTCCGCGGCGGACACCCACCTGGTGATGGTGATCGGGCTGACCGCCACGGCGATCGGCTACGAACTGGTCATCGAACATCCTCTGGACCGGCCGGAGGTGGCCTGGCTGGCGATGGTGCTCGGCGGGCCGGTGCTCTTCCTCGCCGGCCGGGCCCGGTTCGAGTACGAGGTCTTCGGCCGGGTGTCGCCGTCCCGGTGGATCGTGGCCCTCGTCCTGCTGGGCTCGATCCCGGTCCTGCTGCACGCCGCATCGCTGGTGGCCTCGGCGGTGGCCGCCGTGCTGCTGGCGACGGTCGCGGTGGCCGACGCCCCCCGTCGGGCCCGGGGCGGCCCGCCGGAGCCGGCCGCCCCGCCGTTCTGAGCACACGGCACCGGAACAGCTGACGACGGTGTCAGGTCGGGCGGGTCGCCTTGCCGTCGAGCCACAGGGTGTCGGTGGCGTCGCGGTGCGCACCGGCTGAGCCGACGTGCTTCGTACTGATCGTCGGCCCCTTCTTGATCACATGGACCAGGGCCATCGCGTGCCCGCGCCCGAGGCCGTACTCGCTCTTCAGCCAGTCGACGATCACCCCGGCCTTGACGTCGGCCGCGTCGAGGTTGCGCTGCCTGGCCTCGTCGACGAGGGCGCGGGGGGTCTTGCCGGTCTTGTCCTCGATGGCATCGAGATACGCCTGGAACGACATTGGTCAGCCTCCGATCCGGTAGTGCAGGTGCACGACGCCGCTGTCGAACGTCGTGGCGTCCTCGAGGTGCATGGCGACGCGCTTGCCGTCCGCCGGGAACAGCCGGGTTCCGCCGCCGAGCACCACGGGGAACATCATCAGGTGCAGGTCGTCGATCAACCCGGCCTCGAACAGGGTCTGGACGACCGAGACGCTGCCGGAGATGTTGATGGTGCGGCCGGGGGCGGCCTTGAGTTCGGTGACCCGCCGCACGAGGTCGCCGTCGAGCAGTTCGCTGTTGGTCCAGTCGGCAGCGGTCAGCGTCGTGGTGGCCACCAGCTTGCGGATGCCGTTGAGGGCGTCGGCCATCGGGCCGGTCTGGGTGGCCCAGTACCCGGCGAACTCCTGGTAGGTGCGGCGGCCCAGCAGCAGGGTGTCGGCGTCGGCGATCATCGCGCCGATGGCCGCCGTGGCCTGTTCGGTCATGTGCTGGAACGTCCACTGCTCGGGTGCGCTCACCACGCCGTCGGCCGAGATGAACAGGCCAGCCACGATCTTCCGGTACGTCACGTCGTCGTCCTTCGCTGTGCGGGGGTTACGACAACAACCTTGCGTGACCGCGAGACAACGATCAACGACGGTTCCGGCAACCATCGTTGCGCCAGAGACAACGATCGGCGCAACCCGACCGGGCCGGGCCGGGATCAGTCGAGCAGGCCGGCCTGGTGCGCCAGGATGGCCGCCTGCACCCGGTTGGCGAGGCCCAGCTTCGCGAGGATCCGGCTGACATGGGTCTTCGCCGTCGCCTCGCTCATGTAGAGCGTGGCGGCGATCTCGGTGTTCGACAGACCGCCGCCGACAGCGACCAGCACCTGTCGTTCCTTCCCCGTGAGCACGGCGAGCCGCCGCTCGGCGTCGCGGTGCCGGTCCGACGTCGGCTCGGCGAACGTCCGGAGCAGCCGGCGGGTGACGCGGGGGGAGATCATCGCGTCGCCGCGCGCCGCGCTGCGCACCGCGGCGAGCATGTCGTCGGCCGACGCGTCCTTCAGCAAGAACCCGACGGCGCCGTTGCGGAGCGCGGTGTGCACGTACTCGTCGAGGTCGAAGGTGGTGAGCACGACGACGTACGGCGCAGGGTCGAGCCGGGCCATCCGCTCGGTCGCCGCCAGCCCGTCGCCCCTCGGCATCCGGATGTCCATCAGGACGACGTCGGGCCGGAGCGTCCGGGCGAGATCGACGGCCTGGACGCCGTCGGACGCCTCTCCCGTCACCGTGATGTCCGGCGCCGCCTCCATGATGGTGCGCAGCATCGACCGCACCATCCACTCGTCGTCGACGATCAGCACCTCGACCGGACCGACTGGAGAGGTCATCGGTCGTCCTCCCACCGGAAGATCAGCACCTCGGCGGTCACCTCGAAACCGCCGTCGGCGGTGGGGCCCGCGGTGAACTCGCCGCCCACCAGCCGCACCCGCTCCGCGAGCCCGAGCAGCCCGTGGCCGCCGGCCGGCAACGAGGCATCGGTGACCGGCCGCCCCCGGCCGTTGCTGACCGACAGCCGCAGCAGGTGCGGGGTCTGCTGGACACGCACCCGGGTCGGTGCTCCCGGTGCGTGCTTGTGCACGTTGGTCAGCGCCTCCTGGACGAACCGGTAGGCCGTGTGCTCCACGAGCAGCGGGGGCCGTTCCCCCGCCAGGTTCGCGTCGAGGGTGACGGGGATGCCGATCCGTCGGGACTCCTCGATCAGGACGTCCAGCTCGGCGAGCCCCGGGTGCGGAGCGAGCGGGGCGTCGTCGTCGTTGCGCAGGACCGCCACCAGGGAGCGGAGTTCGGCCAGCGCCTCGCGTCCGGTCGCGCCGATCTGTTTTCCGATGGCGACCGCTTCCTCGCCCGTGGCCACTTCCAGGGCGGTGGCCTGCAGCACCATCAATGCGACCCGGTGCGTGACCAGGTCGTGCATGTCACGGGCGATCTGAGCCCGTTCGTCGCTGCGGGCCCGGGCGACGCGCTGCTGCTGCTCACGTTCGATGCGTTCGGCCCGCTCCCGGATTCGTTCCACCAGTTCGTGCCGGGTGCCGACGTACATGCCCAGCAGCGCCGGCGCGACACACACCGCCATGCTGATCGGGACCGCGCCGTCGGCTCCGGCGAACCGCCAGAGCGGGACGCCCACCAGGACGGCGGACGCCAGCGTACCGGCGGTGACCTTGGGCCAGTCGGTGGTGCGCTCGGCCAGCGTGTACAGCGCGACCGCGACGGCCGCATGCGCCGGCACGAGGGCGTTGGCCAGCAGCGCCCCCGCCAGCACGATCACCGGAAGCCGGCGCCGCCACCTGGCCAGCAGTCCGACTCCCACGGCGAGTGGAAGGCCGAGCCACAGCGGTGGGACCCCGTCGTCGAGCCCGGCGAGCGTCGGCCCGAAGAAGTCGGTGCCGAACTCACCGGTCGCCGTGAGCACCGCGACGACGAGCGCCACCGCCGTGTCGGTCACCGGGCGGCGGGACCACGGCGTCGCCGGGTGCGGGTCGTGCGCGGTCATCGTGCTCCCAGGCTAGGCACTTTCGGTGGTGTACGCGTCAGCAGAAAGTTGTACGCGGCCCCGGTGATTCACAGCCGATCCAACGATCCGCGCTCCCGGATCGGCCGACGCCCTGACCCGGTGCGACCGGCGACGCTGGTCGCATGCTCATCCGCGAACGGCTCGGCCGATCGGTCGGCCCCAGAAACCTGCAGGTCGCCTTCGGGGTCTTCGCCCTCGTCGCGGGGGCCTTGATCGCGCTGCGGCAGGACGCCCACCATCCCCTGTTCCAGACCGCCGGCACGGTGGGGTACGCGGCCGCCGCGCTGCTCTCCTTCGGCAGCTGGTTCGCGCTCGGCCGCGCGGCGAGCGCCGCACCCGCCCGGCGGATCCTGATCGTCTTCCACCTGCTCTTCCTTCCCGCGCAGTTCCTGTTCCTGCTCGCCCATCAGGTGCCGTGGCTCGGCATGCTGTTGTCGACGATGATCACGGTCGGGCTGAAGCCGCGCTTCCCTCGGCTCGGACGGGTGGCGCGCAAGGTGTGGTTGACGCTGCACATCGGCATCGGCGTCGGCTGGCTGGGCGTCGCCCTGGCGATGCTCGTGCTGTCGATCGTGGGGGTGACCACGGACCGGCACGAGGTGCGGCACGGGGCCTACGTGCTGATGGAGACGTTCAACATCGCGCTGGCGATCCCGAGCGTCTTCCTGGCGATCATCACCGGGGTGGTGGTGTCGCTCGGCACACCCTGGGGGCTGGTCAAGCACCGCTGGGTACTCGCCAAGCTGATCATCGCGCTCAGCCTGCCGGTCCTCGCCACCGTCGAGGGCCCGTGGATCGACGAACTCATGGCGCGCAGCGAGGACCCGGCCGCCGAACCGGGCGGGACCGGGATGCTGCTGGTCGGCGCCATGGCGCTGTTCCTCGCCCTGCTCTGGACCGCGACGATCCTCTCCGTCTTCAAGCCCGGCGGCAGAACGCGCTGGGGGCGCCGGGAAAACACCCGAGGGCGGCCGGTGGAGACCGCGATGGCGGTGGGTACCGGCCAGCCGGTCACCGACGGCAGCGATGCGGGGCCGCGGGGCGCCCGACGGGACCCGACCGCCGGCCGGCAAGCGGCACGCGTACAGGTCGCCCGCGACGGCGGCGGCCCGCTGCTCTGAGCGGGCATCCAGGGGCGCCGATGTGCGCTCGGCCGGGAGCGCTAATGTCCAACGCGTGACCTTCTCCATCGTCGCCCGCTCCGCCGACGGCCGCCTGCACGGCGTCGCCGTGGCCAGCAGGTTCCTCGCCGCCGGGGCGCTCGTCCCGGCCGCCGAGGCCGAGGTCGGCGCGCTTGCCACCCAGGCCCACGTGAACCTCGCCTACCGCCCGCAGGGGCTGACCATGCTGCGCACCGGCGTGGCCGCCGCCGACGTGGTGGCCGGGCTGGTCGCCGCCGACCCGGACCGGGACCACCGCCAGCTCGGCGTGGTCGCCGCCACCGGGCCGGGCGCGACCTTCACCGGCCCGATGTGCCACGACTGGGCCGGCGGGCAGGCCGGCGACGGTTGGGCGGCGCAGGGCAACATCCTGGCCGGCCCGCAGGTGATCGACGCGATGCGGGACGCCTGGCTCGGCGGGGGCGCCCTGCCGTTCCCGGAACGGCTGCTGGCCGCGCTGCGCGCCGGCGACCAGGCCGGCGGTGACCGGCGCGGGCGACAGAGCGCCGGGCTGCTGGTGGTCGAGCGCGGCGGCGGGTACGGCGGCACCGGCGACGCGCTGGTCGACCTGCGGGTCGACGACCACGCCGACCCGGTGACCGAGCTGGGCCGGCTGCTCGCCGTGCACACCCTGCTGTTCAGCCGGCCGGACCCGGCGACCCTGCTGGAGCTGACCGGCGCGGTCGCCGCGGAGGTCGGCGCGCTGCTGGCCGCGCTGGGTCACCCGGTCGACCCGGCCGACCCACAGGAGGCGCTCTTCTCCTGGGCGGGGATGGAGAACCTGGAGGAACGGCTGGTGCCCGGGCGGATCGACCCAGTGGTGCTCGACCACCTGCGCAAGGCGGTGCCGCAGGTGCCCGCGCCCCGGGCCGGCACCTGAGGTCGACCGGTCCGGATCGTCCCCGGAACGCCTTGAGTCCCGGGCACCGGGTCAGGAGGCGGTGGCCGACTTCCTGGTGGGATCGGCCGAGGGGGCGCCGGCGGTGGGCCGGCGGGTCAGTACCTGAGGGCCGGCAGCCGTGATGGCGACCGTGTGCTCCGAGTGGGCGGTGCGGGAGCCGTCGGCGGAACGGATCGTCCAGCCGTCCTTGTCGAACGTGATCTTGTCGGTGGAGCGGCAGAACCACGGCTCGATGGCGATGGTGAGGCCGGGCTGGAGTGTCAGGCCGCGCCGGGCGCGGCCGTTGTTGGCCACGTGCGGGGCCTCGTGCATGGTGCGCCCGATGCCGTGGCCGCCGAACTCGGCGTTGACGCGGTAGCCGTAGGAGTGGGCGACCTCGCCGATCGCGGCGGAGATGTCGCCGAGGCGGCCGCCGGGTTGGGCGGCGGCGATGCCGGCCTCCAGCGCGACCTCGGTGGCCTCGATCAGCGTCAGGTCGGCCGGGTCGGGGGTGCCGACGATGACCGACAGCGCGGAGTCGGCGGCCCAGCCGTCGATGCTGGCCGCCATGTCGATGCTGAGCAGGTCACCGTCGCGCAGCAGGTAGTCGTGCGGCAGGCCGTGCAGCACCGCGTCGTTGACCGACAGGCACAGCACGTTGCGGAACGGCCCGCGGCCGAACGACGGGGCGTAGTCCCAGTAGCAGGATTCGGCGCCCCGTTCGCGGATCCGGCGGCGGGCGTGGTGTTCGAGGTCCATCAGGTTGACGCCGACCGCGGCGACACCGCTCAGCTCGGCGAGCAGCTCGCCGACGAACTGGCCGGTCACCGCCATTCGGCCGATCTCCTCGGCGGACTTGAGCTCGATCACGACAGGTTCCCTCCGCACGGTCGGTATTTTTATACCGGGATTTTTATACCACGGGTCAGGGTGGGACGCTCCGGAGGGATATCCTGCTGACATGGTTCGCCAACCACTCACCGCCGAACAGATCGCAGCGGGCCAGCGCCTCGGAGCCGCCCTCCGCACCGCGCGCGCCGGCCGCAGCCTCGTCGAGGTGGCCCTGGCAGCCGGCATCTCCCCCGAGACGCTGCGCAAGATCGAGGCGGGCCGCCTGCCCGCACCGGCGTTCGGCACCGTGGTCTGCCTCAGCCAGGCCCTCGACGTTCCGCTCAGCGAGCTGGCCGAGGTCTGGCTCGCCGAGATGGCCGTCCGCCAGGCGTCCTAGCAACTTCGCGATCGGGCCGCGAGAGGGTTCCTCGATCGTCACCCGCCGAAGAGTTCGGCCCTACGTAGGGCATTCCAGGCAAGCCCGCGCCGCGGCGGGCGGCTAGCTGGTACGCGAGCGGATCTCGGTGGCGCGTTGGTAGCGGCTGGCCAGTTCGCGTACGAGTTCGACAAGTTCAGTGGGCTCCGTCACGGTGAAGTCGAAGCCGAGCAGGCCGAGGTGGACGGCGAGCGCCTCGATGGTGTCGGCGCCGGTGTCCAGCACGCAGCTGTTGCTGTCGATCGGTGTGACCGTGCCGACGGCGGCGGTGATCCACTCGACGAGCTGTTCCGCCGGTGCGTGTACGACGACCCGGGCGCGGTAGCGCCAGGCGGCTGACGATACTCCGCGTCGGACCTGGTCGACGGCCTCCTCAGGGAGGTCGCGGGGGGCGAAGCGAGGGCCGGTCGGGGCACGCGGGATTAGCCGGTCCACGCGGAACGTCCGCCAGTCGGCCCGGTGGATGTCGTAGGCGACCAGGTACCACCGGCGCCCCCAGTTGACCAGTCGGTAGGGCTCGACCTCGCGTCGGCTCTCTGAGCCGTCGTGGCTTCGGTAGTCGAGCCGTAGGCGTTCGTGGTCTCGGCAGGCGGCGGCGACGATACTCAGCGTGTCCGCGCTCACTCGTGGGGCGGGGTCGTCCGGAGGCACCGCGACGGCGTACCGCTGGAGGGCGTTGACCCGGCGCCGGAGCCGGGTGGGCAACACCTGCTCCAGTTTGGCCAGAGCGCGCAGCGCGGTCTCCTCGACCCCGGTGATGGTGCCGCCGGCGGCGGTGCGGAGCCCGACTGCCACCGCGACCGCCTCTTCGTCGTCGAGCAGCAGCGGTGGCAGCGCGGCACCGGCACCGAGCCGGTAGCCGCCCATCGCGCCGCGCGTGCCGTGCACCGGGTAGCCGAGGCTGCGCAGGCGGTCGATGTCGTTGCGGACGGTCCGGGTACTGACGGTGAGGCGCTCGGCCAGTTCGGTGCCGGTCCACTCGCGGGGGGTCTGAAGGAGCGAGAGCAGGCGCAGCAGCCGCGCCGAGGTTTCCAACATTTCTCGAAGTGTGCCAGGGCTTTAGGAATGGTCCCTGCCTAATAGCTGCCTACGCTTCACAACGTCCGCTGATCCCCCGCCCAGTCACCACGAATGTCCGACGAAAGGAAACCCCTCATGTACCTCGTCATCGGCGCCACCGCTCACTTCGGACGCCAGACGGTGGAGGAACTGGTCGCAACCAACGCGCCGGTACGGGCGCTGACCCGCACCCCGGAGCGGGCCATGCTCCCCGACGTCGTCGACGTCGTCCACGGCGACCTGACGAAGCCGGAGACGCTCCCGGCGGTGCTGGCAGGCGTCGAGGCCGCCGTCTTGGTCCTGCAATACGGCATGGACGTCGCCCCGCTGTTGGCGGCCGCGAAGGCGGCTGGTGTGCGTCGGCTGGTGTTCCTGTCCTCCGGAGCCGTCGTCCCGCAGACTGAGCGGCAGCCCAACGTGATCGCCCAGTACCACCGGGACGTCGAGCGGGCCATCGAGTCGTCCGGTATGGAGTGGACGTTCCTGCGCCTGCTCTTCCCCGCCATCAACTCGCTGACGTTCGGGATGCAGCTTGAAGGCGGCGACGTGATCCGTGCGCCGTACACCGACGCGGCCTTCAGCGCCGTGCACGAACGAGACGTGGCCGCGGTGGCTGCGCGGATCCTGACCGGTGGCGGGCACGGTGGGAAGGGCTACGACCTGACCGGCCCGGAGTCGTTGACCCAGGCGCAGCAGGTCCAGATCCTCGGCAGGACTCTCGGACGTCCACTCACCATCGAGGACCTCGACCCGGCTCCCGTGCTGGAGCAGATGAGCCAGTTCATGGACCGCGAGTTCCTGACGGCGCTGTTCGGCCTCATGGCGAAGGCTGTCGGCAAGCCCGCGCCGGTCAACGACCTCGTCGAGCAGATCACCGGACGCCCCGCGCGGACCTACGCCGAGTGGACCGAGGATCACCGGGCCGACTTCGCTGGCTGACTGGTGTGGCAGGGGCGGCGTCCGCCGCCCCTGCCACGTCATGGAGGGAGGAACCAGGCAAATGGCACCGGTATTGGGACAACGGGAACTGGGCCGAGCCCTGCTGGCTCGTCAGATGCTGCTGGAACGAGCCGACACGACCATCGAGGAGGCGGTCACCCATCTGGTCGGCATGCAGGCGCAGGCACCGTACGCGCCCTACTTCGGGCTCTGGAGCAGGCTGCGAAGGAGTGGCACCACCAGCCTGACGGGCGCGTTGCTGGAGCGGCGGGTGGTGCGTATCGCCCTGATGCGCAGCACGATCCACTTGGTTGTCACCGATGACTACCGCATTCTGCGGCCCTGGGCACAGCCAGCGCTCGACCGGGAACTTGACACCGCGTTCCGGAAGGCGCTGGCAGGGATAGACCGCCCGGCCGTGGCGGAGGCGGGCGAGGCCCTGCTCGGCGCAAGGCACCTCACCCCAGCCGAGCTCGGCGCGTCGCTGCAGGAGCGGTGGCCCGATCGCGAGCCCCGTGCGCTCGCCGCCATCGTGCGGAACCTGGTGCCGCTGGTTCAGGTGCCGCCACGGGGGCTCTGGGGCATCGGCGGCGCCACCAGGTATGCGACGGCGGCCGACTGGACCGGCGTCGAGCCGGCCGCCGTCGCCGACGTGGGACATGCCGTCCTTCGCTACCTCGCCGCTTTCGGCCCTGCCTCGGTCAGCGACGTACAGACCTGGGCCGGCCGAACCCGACTGCGTCCGGTCCTGGAAAGGCTTCGGCCCCGGCTGGCGGTCTTTCGCAACGAGTACGGGGTGGAACTGTTCGACCTCCCGGATGCGCCGCGCCCAGACCCCGATGTCGCTGCGCCGGTTCGCTTCCTGCCCGAGTACGACAATGTGCTGGCTTCCCATGCCGACCGTACTCGCGTGATTTCGGATCAGTTCCGCAAACGGGTCATGACGCGAAATGGAATGCGTGCCACCTTCCTGGTGGACGGGCAAGTGGCCGGAGCGTGGAAGCTCCATCGCGCCAAGGGACGGGCGACCCTGGACATCGATCCATTCCGGCCGCTCAAGGCCAGCGAACGTAGAGAGGTCGAAGACGAGGGTGCCCGGCTGCTCGCGTTCGCCGCGCCCGACGCTCGGCACGACATCGAGGGCACCATCCGACGATGACATGATCTCCGGGCCGTTCGGAGCGGCTGCGCCACCCGGCGAATTTCCGCTCGACCTTCGGCGCACACCAGTCTCCGGACCACGCTGCCGTCGGCGCCCAGGTCAAACGGGACGGCCAGTCTCGACCACGACATCGCCGCAGACCAATGTCTTGACCCGGTGTCCGCGCTGCGGCGATGGTGACGCCTCGTGGGGCGCGTCGGCTGGTAACGGTCCGGGGTGCCGATGGCCAGCCGGTGGACTTGAGCAGAGGTACGCCAGCGGCAACGAAGGTGGTCAGCCGGCGAAGGAGAGCCAGCGGAAGCCGGCGGCGTCGACGGCCGCCCGCTCAGAGTCGGTGACGTCGGCCCGGCCGGTCGCCTTGCGGATCAGGGTCAGCCGGTCCCAGCCCAGCTCGGCCGGGGCCGGGTGGCCGCCGGTGAGCAGGTCGGCGACGACCTCCGCCGCCGCCGGGGTGAGCCACGGCCGCCGGTCCAGCGCCGCCGCCAGGTCCAGGCCGTGCACGGCGACCTCCACCACCCGGGTACGCAGGAACTCGCCGAGCGCCATCGCGTCGCCGTGCCGGGTGCGTACCACCCGGCCGGGCGGCTGCCCGTCGACCGCGTCGAGGGTGGCCCGCCAGGCCCGGTCGAAGTCCGCGACCAGCGCCGCCCCGTCGAGTTCCCGGGCCTCCCGCCGGCCGGCGTCGATCCGGTCGGCGTCCACCGCCGGGGCGAACTTGGCGGCCCCGAAGTAGCCGGCCGCGTCCACCTCGGCCCGGGCCGGGGCCGGCGCGGCGAGCATGTCCACCAGCCGCCCGGCGCCGGTACGCACGTGCGCGAGCAGCTCCCGCACGGTCCACGGCGCGCAGCCGGTGGGCCGGTCGAAGTCCGCCTCGTCGAGGTCGCGCAGCACCTCGCCCAGCCGGGCACACTCGTCGCGGAACCCCGTTCGTACGGCCTGCACCGGTCCTCCCCTCCGCCGGCCGTACCCTCTCACACCGGCCGCCGCCGTTGCCGGACCGGGCGGGCGCGGGTCGTTTCGGCGCCCGCCGGACGGGTACGCGCGACCGGGCCGACGAGAGGAGCGTCAGGGATGGCCGGGATCATGCTGCGCAGCACCGCGTTCAACGACCACGACCGGCTGCCGGACCGCGTCGCCCGCGACGGCGGCAACGTCTCGCCACCGCTGGAGTGGTCGCAGGTGCCGGATTCCGCGGTCGAGCTGGTCCTGTTCGTGGAGGACCCGGACGCCGGGAAGACGCCGTTCCTGCACTGGCTGGTCACCGGCATCTCGCGGACCTCGGACGGAGCACCGGAGGGCGGCGTGCCGCTCGGCGGCCGGGAGTGGCCCAACGGCTTCGGCGAGTTGGGTTGGGGCGGGCCGCAGCCGCCCCGGGGCGACGATCCGCACCGCTACTTCTTCCGGCTGTACGCCCTGCAACGGCCGCTGGAACTGCCCGACGCGCCGCAGGTGCCCGACGTCTACCGGGCGCTGACCGACAAGGAGTTCGCCAGCGGCACCATGGTCGGCACGTACGCCCGCTGAGCGCCGTCAGCCCGGGCGGCGCGGCACCAGCCGGTGCACGGCGGTGAGCACCAGCGCCATCACCAGGCCCATCGTCCCGGCGATGCCGGCGGCGCTGCCGGCGTAGCCGACGAACAGCGGCCGCCGGGACAGCTCGGTGGGCGGGGTGTCGCGCAGGTCGACCAGCCAGGACAGGGCGAGCGCGCAGGCGATCACCGCGAGCGCGCCGCCGACGCCGAGCACCGCCGCGGCGACCCGGTGTGCGTCGGCGGAGGACACCTGGGCCTGGTCGCGTTGCAGCGCCAGGAGCAGCAGCCCGGCCAGCGCCGCCCAGACGCCGACCACGAGGAACGCCGCCACCGCGTCGCTGGGCCGGTGCCAGCCGGCGGAGAGGGTGGCCACCCCGGCGACCGCGGCGTAACCGGCGCCGAGGAGAGCGCCGAGCGCCCGGACCTTGCGGGGCAGCACGAGGACCAGCGCCACCGCCACCGACGCGGCGACCGTGGCGTGGCCGCTGGGCAGGCTGTTGCCGGCGTACGCCCGTTGCGGGTCGATGCCGAAGTCGGGCCGGTCCAGTCCGTACTTGAGCAGTTGGGTGCTGACGTTGGCGCCGACGACCAGCAGGGTGGCGGTGACGGCCAGGGCGATCCGCCCCCGGATCAGCGCGATGAAGCCGATCACCGCGGTGGTCGCCACCAGGGACACCACCGACATGGCGTTGAGCAACCGGTCCACCGGCTCGTCGATGCGGTCCTGACCGATCCGGTTGCCGGTCAGCGCGACCGTGTCCACCCACTGGCCGAGGCTGGTGTGCATGGCGACCCGCCAGACGACGACGAGGGCCGCCGCCTGGACGATGGCCAGTACGACCAACCAGACCGCCGTCCAACGCCTTGCCGTCGCGTGCACCCGCACACGGTAGCCGGATCGGCGGGGCGGTCCGGCGACGGCCCGCGTGCTGACACTGCGTCGATTCACCACATCCGACCGGGTACCCGATTACGGGTCGCGGCTACCGCATTAGGTTGGGGCCGACGGTAGGAGGTGACGGGTGACCGGCGGACCGGAGCGGAACCTGCCGCCCACCGAGCGGTCGGACGGGGCTGGGGCGGGTCGGCCGGAGTCGCTCGCCGACCTGCTCGGTGGCCGACGGGGCGCGGTCGACGCCACCCTGCCGCCGGTCGCGTTCGCCGCCGGATGGCTGCTCGGCGGGCACTCGCTCTGGGCCGGGATCGGGGCGGCCGTGGTCGCCGGCACCGCGGTGGCCGGCTGGCGGCTGCGCCGCGGCGACCGGCCGAGGTCGGTGCTGATCGGGTTGCTCGCCGTCTGCGTGGCCGCGCTGATCGCCCTGCGGACCGGGCGGGCCGAGGACTTCTTCCTGTTGCAGCTGCTGTCGAACGCGGCGAGCGCGCTGGCCTGGATGGTGAGCATCGCGGTGCGCTGGCCGCTGCTCGGGGTGGTGGTCGGGGTGGCCCTGCGGCAGCGCAGCCGGTGGCGGCGGGATCCGGCGCTGCTGCGGGCGTACGGGCGGGGCAGCTGGGTCTGGGCGGCGAGCTACGTGCTGCGGGTGGCGGTGTTCCTGCCGCTCTATCTGGCCGGGCAGGTGCTCGCGTTGACGGTGGCCCGGGTGGCGCTGAGCTGGCCGCTGGTGGCCGCCGCGTTGGCGGTGAGCTGGGTGGTGGTGCGCCGGTCGCTGCCGGCGGGGCATCCGGGGCTGCGGCACCCGGTGGACCGGGCCGGTGCGGTGGTGGCGGCGCCGGAAAAGTGATGGAGAGGCCGCCACGGGGGGAGCGGCCTCTCCGGTGACGTACGTTACTCCGTTGCGGTCCCGCGCGTGATCCCGTGACGGCCTCTTTTTTCGGGCTTTTTCGAGGCCCGGGTTGTCCGGGCGGTGGGGTGGGCCGACCGACCCGCTGCGTCGGCCGGATGGCCGGCCCACCCCGGCCTGACCGTGGGCGTCAGGCCGCCTTGCCGACCGGGCGTCCGGGATTCCTCCCGCCGCCCGGTGGCTCCCGGGTGGACGGCGCGAACCGTCCACCCGGAAGGCCGGTTCAGCCGTTGGGGAACAGGTTGCCGTAGTCGGCGTACGCCATGGCGACGTCGGCCTGTGCCCAGAACCGGTGGTAGTTGAAGGTCGGCTCGGGGCCGCCGTTGAGATACGCCTGGACCTTCGGCCAGGCCGGGTCGTTCTTGTAGAAGGAACGGATGTCGACGAAGCTCTTGCCCGCGGCGATGGCGTCGCCGTTGGCCATCGTGCCGGTCCAGCCCGGCGGGACGTAGAGCCCTTGGCCGGTGCTGGCGTCGTAGACGTCGTCGAAGCGCCGGTAGTCGCCGCGCTTCTCGGTGGTGGAGACACCCTGCGCGTCACTGGCCGCGTGCAGCGCGTCCAGCAGCCCCTTGGCGGTGTCCTTCGCCGCGGTGTTGCCCGAGCGCGCCGCGTACGCGATGAGGGTGCGGGCGTAGGCGGCGGCGACGCCGACGTCCTGGCCGCGGGTGGTGACCTCGACGTGCAGGTTGGTGTTGGGCTGCGGGTTGCTCGGGTTCCAGGTGGTCGGCTGGCCGCTCCAGGTCATGTCCGACGGGATCGACCAGTTGGCGCCGAGTGTGGTGTTGGCGATCGCCCAGGGCACCCACTTGTCCAGCAGCGCCTTGGCCCGGCTGTTGCCGGTCTGCAGGTAGAGCTCGGCGATCCGCTGCATCGACCAGGCCTGCATGCCGAACCACTGGTTGGACGGCGGGTCGTTGTAGACCGGGTCGACGTCGTAGAACATGCCGTAGAAGGTGGACGTGCCGGCCGGCGGCTGGCCGTAGTGCCCGCCCCAGCTGTTGGTCGCGCCGCCGGCGATGCCGCCCTCGGCGGACTGGAGCCAGGTGTAGAACTCCAACTGCCGCTCGAAGCTCTTGGTCCAGTCGTCCACCGCGGTGGGCGACTTCGGCTTGAGCTCGGCCACGTTGGTCAGCGCCCAGGCCGCGAACGGGTTCTGGTAGCCGAAGTGGTTGTGGCTGGAGCCGATCCGCCAGGACCAGTTCTGGTTCGTCTCGTACGCGCCGCCCCAGGCGTAGTACCAGGACATCAGGTAGTGCGCGGATTCCCTGCCGGTGCCGGCCGGGCAGGTGCTGGCGCCGACGCAGTTGCCGATCTTCTTGAAGTACTTGTCGAACATCGCGTAGCGCAGGTAGTCACCCATCTTGGCGGCCTTGGCCACGGTGGCCGCCACGTCGGCCGCCTTGCCCTGCTCCTTGGCCCAGGTCAGCGCCCAGTAGGCGGCCTGCACCGCGCGGGCGTCGGCGTCCGGGGCGTTGGTGTACTTCCACTGCTTCGCCGGCGCGTTGGACTCCTTGACGAACAGGTCGAGGTAGCCGTACTGGCCGCCGTGGGCGAAGGTGTCGCAGGACGGCTGGGGCACGGTCTCCCAGACCGACTCCTGGGTGCCGCGCTGGAAGGTGTTGATGTACGCCGGCCGGCTGGTGCCGTCGCCGCACCGGCCGTAACCGTAGGTGTTGTCCACGTCGAGCAGCCAGTGCATGCCGTAGATGTCGCCGGTGCCGTAGGTGGACTGCAGTTCGCTGCGCAGCGGGTCCTGGCCGACCGGCACCGAGGGTTCCAGCTGGGACGGGTACTGGCTGGGCAGGTCGTGTTCGGCGGCGTACTGCGGGGTGCCGGCGGCGCCGGCAGTTGGCTGGTCTGAATGATTCGGAATTATATATTTTTCCATTACCGTCCAGGCGTTGTTGAACGGGGCCCAGTTCTGGGTGACCCGGCCGTACTGGGCCTCCAGCCACAGCCAGAAGCTGAACGCCTCGGAGGTGGTCTCGTGGCCGTGGTCGGGCGCCTCGACGATCAGCGTCTCGATGGAGTGGTACGGCACGCCCTCCGGGCTGAAGTAGCCGGAGTTCTTGATCTTGCCGTACTGGGTGAGGAACCGTTCGACGTACTCGTTGTCGCCGCCGGGAGTGTCGTTGTCGATCTCGGTGGCGGTGATCGCCAGCGGGGCGTACCCGGTGGCCGAGGCGGTGAGGGTGGCGGTGCCGCCGACGGTGTCCGCGTCCTCCGCCGCGGCGACGGTGATGTTGGCTCCGGTGTTCCAGTTGCTCGGGGTGAGCGTCACGGTGGTCGGCGAGACGGTGATGTCCGCGTCCCCGGTGCGGGCGACGGTCACCGGGACGTTGGCCGTCGGGGCCGCGCTGAGCTTGAGGTTGACCGTGGAGCTGGCGCCCTCGGTCACGCTCACCGAGGACGGGGTGGCCACCAGCACCGGCCCGCTGGCCGGGGTCACGGTGAAGGCGCGCTCCGCGGTGGCGGTCAGGTTGGCGTTGTCGTACGCCTTGGCCTGCACGGTGTAGTCGCCGGCCGGCAGGTCCTCCAGCGTGTAGCCGTAGGGGGCGGTGGTGTCGGTGTTGACCAGCAGGCCGTTGCGGTAGAACTCGACCTTGCTGATGGTGCCGTCGGGGTCGCTGGCGGTGGCGGTCAGCGGCACGTCGGCCGGCGCCTCGAACGGGCCGGCGGGCACGCTCAGCGCGACCGTCGGGGGTTGCTGCGGGGTGCCGCCGCAGGTGACGCCGTTGACCGAGAACGAGGTCGGCTTCGGGTTGCTGCCGCTGTACGAGCCGTTGAACCCGATGCTGGTGCTGGCGCCGGTGCCCAGGTTGCCGTTCCACGCCTCGTTGGTGGCGGTGACCTCGTTGCCGGTCTGGCTCCATCGGGCCGACCAGCCCTGGGTGACCCGCTGGTTGCCGGGGAAGGTGAACTTCAGGGTCCAGCCGTTGATCGGGTCGCCGAGGTTCCTGATGGTGACGTTGGCGGTGAAGCCGGTGTTCCAGTCGTTGGTCGCGTAGACCACGTCGCAGGCCGGGGCGGCCTGTGCGGCGCCGGCCGGCAGGGTGACCCCGCCGACGGCCAGCGCGGTGACCGCGACCATCGCCAGCCGGCGACGTCGTGCCAGATTTCTCATGTGCGCGGTGTCTCCTCGGACCAGGCCGGGGGCTCGAAACCCCGGCGGGGCGCCCGCCCCGACGAGATGGGCACGAGGCGCCCGGGATGGTGGTGGCCCCGGCCCGGGCGGGGGTGCGGCGGTCGACGCCCGTGACGGGCGCGGCGTTCGCCGGGTTGGCTCGGGTGCCGTGCCGGACCTGCCGGATGCCCTCGGCGACCCGCGCTCTCGCGAGCTGGCTCCGCGACGCGGTCGATCGACAGTGTGTCATGGAAGCGCTCCCACAACAAGCGCGGACCGCGCCGGGCAGTCAGATGTTTCGATCTCGTTTTGGGGCTTTCACAAAGCCGTGACGGGCGTTACAGTCGCAAGCATCGTCGATGGGAGCGCTTCCATCGATGAAGTTCCACCAACAAGATCGACCTGAGGCGAGTCCCCGGACGGACCTCGGGATCAGCCCGCAGGCTGACGGCGGGCCAGCCCGGACGCCGCCGCCAGCCAACATCCCGCCCAGCGGAGGGAGGTGGATCCTCAAGCCACTCGCGTGGCCCGGCTCCCGCGCGACACGCACGACAGGGACGCCAATTCCGCCCGTGCGTGTACTGCAACGGTGGGGACGGGGGTTGCCCTCCCCCGTCCCCACACTAAACCCCCCTTCACGACGGGGAAAGAGGCCGATCGGACCGGCCGCGACGCCGGCACCGCCGTCTCGCCCGCGCCTGCGCCCACCCCGTCGGCTCCCCGCCCGGCGCCCGCCGGCGCCCCGGCCGGCACGCCACCGCGCGCCCCGGCACCGCCGCGGCACACCCACCGGTGCCCGCCGCACCTCCCCGCCTTCGCCACCCCGATCGCCGCCGCCGCGGCCCGGGACCCTCGTCCCGCCCGGCCGGCGGATGACCGGCTGGTAGCGCCTGACTATGCTGGGAGCGCTCCCGGCACCCGGCGGCGGCCACGCACCATCAGAGGAGAATCCATGTCGACACTCACCCGGCGGCACCTGCTCCGCCGCGCCGCGCTCTCCGCCACCTCCGCCACGGCCGCCGGCACCGGGCTGGGCGCCACCACGACCGCCGCCGTGGTGGGCACCGCCGGCGGCTGCGACGACCCGGACGAGAGCGCCGCCGACCCGGACACCGCCGCCGCACCCGCCGGGCCGCTGCGCTTCCCGCCGGACTTCGGCTGGGGCGCCGCCACCTCCGCGTACCAGATCGAGGGCGCCGCCAAGGAGGACGGCCGCGGCGAGTCGGTGTGGGACACCTTCAGCCGC
This sequence comes from Micromonospora sp. S4605, assembly GCF_003176715.1. NCBI lineage: Bacteria > Bacillati > Actinomycetota > Actinomycetes > Micromonosporales > Micromonosporaceae > Micromonospora > Micromonospora sp. S4605. Next base: position 12,052 of record NZ_QGSW01000058.1, on the reverse strand, counting down.
ACTCCCGGCCGGGTCCGCAACGGCGACACCGGTGACGTGGCCGCCGACCACTACCACCGCTGGCGCGACGACCTCGACCTGATGCGCGACCTGGGGCTGCGCAGCTACCGGTTCTCCATCTCCTGGCCGCGCATCCAGGCCGACGGCACCGGCGCGCCGAACCAGCGGGGGCTCGACTTCTACCGGCGCCTGGTCGACGGGCTGCACGAGCGGGGCATCGCGCCGATGGCCACGCTGTTCCACTGGGACCTGCCGCAGGCCCTCCAGGACGCCGGCGGCTGGGAGTCGCGGGACGTCGCCCACCGCTTCGCCGACTACGCCGACGCGGTCTTCCGCGCCCTCGGCGACCGGGTGCCGGTGTGGCTGACCATCAACGAGCCGAAGACCGTGGTGCAGAACGGCTACCTCTCCGGGCACCACGCACCCGGCCGGCAGGACCCGGACGCCGCGTACCTGGTCGCCCACCACCTCCAGCTCGCCCACGGGCTCGCCGTCCAGGCGCTACGGGCCGTCGGCGGCGCCGGGCGGATCGGTCCCGCCTTCAACCTGCACCCCTGCTACCCCGCCGACGACACCCCGGAGGCGGCCGCCGCCACCCGGCTCTACGACGGCTACGAGAACCGGCTCTACCTCGACTCCGTGCTGCGCGGCAGCTACCCGCAGGACGTGCTGGCCGACCTCGGCCCGGACAGCCGGATGGTCCGCGGCATCCGCGACGGCGACCTGGCCGTCATCTCCGCCCCGGTCGACCTGCTCGCCGTGCAGTACTACACGCCGATCTACGTCACCGCCGGCGGCGGCACTGTGCGCCGGTGGCCCACCTCCGAGGCCGACTGGCAGCAGATCTACCCGGACGGCATGTACGACATCCTGACCCGGGTCACCCGCGACTACGGCCCGATCCCGCTCACCGTCACCGAGAATGGCCTGCCCACCCCGGACGTGCTCGGCACCGACGGCACCGTCGACGACGCCGGCCGGATCGACTTCCTGCGCGACCACCTGGCCGCCGCGCACCGCGCGATCGGCGCCGGCGTGCCGCTGGAGAGCTTCCACGTCTGGTCGCTGCTGGACAACTTCGAGTGGGCCGAGGGCTACGACCAGCGCTGGGGTCTGGTCTACGTGGACTACCCGACCCAGCGCCGGGTGCTCAAGCGCAGCGCCCACTGGTACCGCACGGTGATCGCCCGCAACGGTCTCTGACCGTCGGGAGCCACCGGCCCGGTCGGCGGGGCCGGTGGGATCCGGGACGCGCGCCGCCGGAGGCTCGGAACGGGGGTCCGGCGGTGCGCGTCCGCCGGCCTCAGCGGGGCAGCGCCTGCTGCAACTCCGCACGCAGCGCCGGGGTGAGCATCTCCCCCGCCTGCTTGGCCAGCCGCGCCATCTCGTAGCCGACCACGCCGATGTCGGCGTCCGCGCCGGCGAGGGTGGCCAGGATGGAACCGTCCCGCACCTGCATCACCAGGAAGTAGCCGCGGCCCATCTCGACGACGGTCTGCTTGACCACGTCGCCGTCGAACATCTGGGCGGCGCCCGCGGTGATGCTCATCAGCCCCGAGGTGACCGCCGCCAGCTTGTCGGCGTGGTCGCGGGGCAGGTGGTCGGAGATGGCGACCAGCAGCCCGTCGGAGGAGACCACCACCGCGTGCGCCACCCCCGGCACCCGCTGCGCGAACGCGCTGACCAGCCAGCTCAGGTCGCGGGCCTCCTGGCTCAACGTCGTCGTCACTGTCGTCCCCCTTCGCTGGGCACGCCGCCGCGCGGCATGGGTATCTCTCGGGTTTCCTCGGCCTCGGCCCGGCGCACTCCGTTGTAGAGCCGCGAGAGCATGCCGCCGACCGCGTCCGGATCCGGCTCGTGGCGGGTGGGCGGCTGCTCCGGCCGGGCCGACCGGGTGACCGCCGACAGCTGTGCCATCGGCACTCGTACCGGCAGGCCGCGCGCGTTGGTGCCGCCGGTCACCGGAACGGCCGGCGGGACGGGGATACCGTCCACGGACGGGGTCGTCGCCGGCCCGTGCCGGGTCCACCAGCCGCCACCGGCCGGCACCGGCGCCGCGGCCGGGGCGAGCACGTCCTCGGCCCGTACCGGCACCGGACGGGCCGACCGGGGCACGGCCGGATCCGGCCGCCGCCCGGCCACCGGCAGCTCGACCGGGCGGGCCCTGTTCGCGGCGGCGATCGCGCCGGTGAGCATCCGGGACGCCCCCGGCGGGTCCAGCTCCGGCCCCGGATCCGCGGCGAGCAGCTCACGCGGCAGCCGGATCCGGGCGGTCAGTCCGTCCCCGCTCGCGTGCAGCCGCACCTCGATCTTGTGGCGGGCGGCCAGATGGCTGACCACGAACAGACCCATCCGCTCGACGGCGGCGACGTCCGCCGCCGGTGGCGTGGCCAACACCGCGTTCGCCTCGGCCAGCGCGGTCGGGCTCATCCCCAGGCCCCGGTCGTCGATCTCGACCACCGCGCCGTGGCCCTCCGGCCGGGCGGTGACCCGGACGACGGTGTCCGGCCGGGAGAACGCGGTGGCGTTCTCCAGCAGCTCGGCCAGCAGGTGCACCAGCTCCCCGACCGCGTGCCCGACGACGTGCAGCTCGGCCACCGACTCGTGCCGTACCCGCTGGTACTGCTCGATCTCGGCGCCGGCGGCGAGCAGCACCACGGCCAGCCGGACCGGCCGGTTCCACCGCCGGGTCGACTCGGTGCCGGCCAGCACCAGCAGGCTCTCGTCGTTGCGGCGCATCCGGGCGGCCAGGTGGTCGAGCTTGAACAGGTTTTCCAGCTGGTCCGGGTCGCTCTCCTCCCGTTCCAGGTCGTCGAGGAGTTCCAGCTGCCGCTCGACCAGCACCTGGCTGCGCCGGGCGAGGTTGACGAACATGCCGTTGACGTTGCGGCGCATGGTGGCCTGCTCGACGGCGACGCTGACCGCGCTGCGGTGCACCGCGACGAACGCCTCGGCCAACTCGCCGATCTCGTCGAGCGACCGCACCACGGCCGGCGCCACGTCGATGGCCGGCACGCCCCCGCTGACCGTACGCAGCCGGTCGAGGGCGTCGGGCAGCTCCACCTGGGCGATCCGCAGCGCCTGGCTGCGCAGCAGCCGCATCGACCGGGCCACCGACCGTCCGACCAGGACGGAGATGAGCAGCGCGAACAGCAGCACCGTGACGATCGCGCCGGCGACCAGCAGGGTGGTACGCAGCTGACCGGCGCTAGCGCCGTCGGCCTGCCGTACCGCGTCGTCGAGCACCGACACCTCGAACTGCCGCAGCAGCTCCTGGCGGTCCTCGCTGGCCGCCCACCACTCCGGAGCGGGCAGCACCTCCGGCTCGCCGCCGCTCGGCAGGCTGCGTTCCTCCAGCCGGGTGGCGGCGAGGAACTCCGGGTCCACCGAGGTCTGGTCGTACCGGCGGATCTGCTCGGCGGTCGCGGCGACCCGGAACGCGCCGAGCGCGGTCAGCTGCTGGGCGCGCAGGTCGCTCAGTGCGACCTGGTCCTCCACGTCGTACCGGCCGGCACGGGCGGCCGCGTAGAGCTCGGCGCGCACCCGCGAGGAGAGCTCCTTGACCCGGGCGAGCTGCACGTAGCGCAGCACCGCGTCGCTGAGCGCCGGGTGGTCGTCGCCGGGCGAGGGCTCGGCGAGCAGGTTGAGCAGCACGTCGATGGCCCGGTGGTAGTTGCTCAGGATGGTGTCGCTGCCCAGCACCGCCGGCGGCACCGCGGCGCGGATGTAGACCACCTGGTCGTACGCCTCGAGCGCCTCGGAGTAGGCGACCCGCCAGGACGCGTCGGCGTCGGTCAGCGGTTGCGCCGCCTGCCGCAGCTCGCGCATCGCCTGGTCGGTGGCGACCTCCAGCGGCTTCAGCGCGGCGATGGTGACATCGCGGTCGCCGCCCGCACCCACCCGGCGCAGCTCGGCCAGCTCACCGGCTACCCGGTCGCGCTCCTGCTGGAGCCGGTGCACCGCGGCGGTGATCTCCCGGCCGATGCCCACCTGCTCGGCGAAGTCGCTCAACGCCGTGGTCTGGTTGACCAGCGCGCCGGTCTGCACACCGGCCAGCACAAGGAAGGCCACCGAGGGGACGACCAGCACGGTGGCGAGCTTGGTCCGCATCCGCCAGTCGCGCAGCCGGAACGGCGAGCGGCGCCGGTGTGGCACGACCCGGACGTCGAACCGGCGCCGGCGGTGGCTGGACACCGCGCCGCGCGCCCGGTCCGAACCTGCGCCCACACATGCCTCCTACGTTCCCCGCGTCCGCCGCGACCCGGGGAGCGCAGTCCATCCAATCAGGCACGCGAGCTGTGTCAACGGGCCGGGCTGAGGTGCGACTCAGGAGGGTGAGGCGCTCTCATCCGTCCGGCTGATGTCGGCGAGTCGGGTGGCGTCACCGATCCGGCCGGACGCGACCAGCGCCGCGCCGCTCGCCCCGATCTCCGGATTGCTGCGGTGCCACACCGGCCGGGGCGCGAGCACCGCGGCGAACGCCGACCGCCACCACCGCGAGGCGCTCACCGCTCCCCCGCCCAGCACCACCTCCACCGGTTTGTCGACGGTGGACTCCAGCACGGCGAGGTGCTCGGCGACCAGGTCGCACAGCCCCCGCATCAGCGCGGCCAGGATGTCCACCGCGCTGGTGCCGAAGCTCAACCCGCGCAGCTCGCCCGAGCCGGCCGGCACCAGGCCCGGCGGCCGGTCCCCACCGAACCGGACGTTCACCGGCAGCCGGCCGGCCGCCGGCAACCGGGCCAGGGCGGCGTCCAGCTCCACGCCCTCGGGCAGCCGCAGCTCCCGCCTGGCCCAGGCGAAGAGGTTGCCCCCGGAGGAGTACGCGGCGCCGGTCACCACGTGCTCGTGGTCGACCCGGTAGCGCCACAGCTCCTCGGGCAGCGGCGGCAGCGCCGCCCCGACCGGGACGTGCTGCATCAGCCGGACCGCCGCCGACGTGCCGACGGTCACCGCGGCCCGGTCCGGCCCGACACAGCCGGAGCCCACGTTCGCCGCCGCGCCGTCGCCCACCGGGCCGGCCCACGGCACGTCACCCAACTGCGGCCAGCGCCGCGCGTACGCCGGGCGCAGCCGGCCCCGCCAGGACACCGGCGCCAGCTCGGGCAGGTCGTCCGGGCGGCTGCCGGACAGCGCGCAGGCCTCCGGGTCCCAGTCCATCGTCCGCAGGTCCAGCAGGCCGGTGCCCGAGGCCTGGGACATCGACATCGGGGCGGAGTCGAGCAACTCGCCGAACACGTACTCGGGCAGGCCGACGAACCGGGCGATCCGCCCGCCGGTGTGCTCCCGCAGCCACGGCAGCCGCAGCGACCAGTAGCAGCGGTGCCACCAGGTGCCCGTACGCCGGTGGTACTCGTCCGGGTCGGCCGGCCCGACCGCGCCGGGCAGTGCCTCCGGTCGGGTGTCCATCCAGGTCAGCACCGGCCCCAGCGGCGCGCCGTCGGCGCCGACGGGCACCACCGAGTGCCACTGCGCGCTCGTCGCCACCAGCGACACGTCCCGCAGGTGACCGCCGGCGGCCAGCTCGTCGAGGCACTCGATCAGGCAGGCCAGGTAGCGGGGGCCGTCCAGGATGCCGGTGCCGTCGTCGGCGACGAGCAGCTCCACCCGACGCCGGGCCAGCGCACCCGGCAACGGCCGGGCGTCCGGGTCCAGCACGAGCCCGCGCACCGACGAGGTGCCCAGGTCCAGAGCGAGAATGTTCATCGCGGGTCAACGTACCCGCTGAGCTGGCCGCCGAAGCGCTGGCGCAACGGCGTACGCCCGATCGGCTTCCCGCCGGCGCACCCACCGCGTAGGGTGGTCGCATGCTCGCGCGACTGACCTGCTGGTGGCCCGCCGACCCGGCGGCCATCCCCCGCGCGTAGCTATCCCACGCGGCCGCCCGTCGAGGCGGCCGCCGGTCTGCTCCGGCCCCGGGCCGTCCCGTCGGACGGCACCCCGGCCCGAGGAGAGACCATGCCCCACCTGTCCGACCTGCTCGCCGCCGTAGCCCGCGGCGCGGACCCCGGCCCGTTCGCGCTCGTGCGGCGCGAGGGCGCCGACCACCTGGAGTTGTACGCCGGCCCGGTCCGCGCCGTCGACCGGCTCGCCGACGTGCCGCTGCCGGCCGGCCCGGCAGGACCGCGGACGCTGGCGCTGGTTCCCTACCGGCAGGTCACCGAGCGCGGCTTCGCCTGCGTCGACGACGCGATGCCGCTGGAGTGCCTGCTCGTCGAGCGACACGAACGGGTGACGCTGGCCGACACACTCGCCGCGCTGCCGGACCTGCCGGTGGTCACCACCGACGCCGGGTTCGACGTCGACGACGACGAGTACGCGGCCACCGTGGGCCGGGTGCTGGCCGAGGAGATCGGCCGGGGCGAGGGGGCCAACTTCGTCATCCACCGCACGCTGCGCGCCACCGTGCAGGGCCCGCCGTTGCGGGCGGCGCTGGCCGCGCTGCGCCGCCTGCTGCTCGGCGAACGTGGCGCGTACTGGACGTTCGTGGTGCACACCGGCAGCCGGGTGCTGGTCGGCGCGAGCCCCGAGCGGCACGTCAGCGTCGACGACGGCCTGATCATGATGAACCCGATCAGCGGCACCTTCCGGCACACCGGCGCCACCCCGGACCGGGCCGGGCTGCTGCGCTTCCTCGCCGATCCGAAGGAGGTGGAGGAGCTGTACATGGTGCTGGACGAGGAACTGAAGATGATGGCCACCGTCGCCGAGCGGGGCGGCCAGGTGGTCGGGCCGTACCTGAAGGAGATGTCGCACCTGACGCACACCGAGTACCTGCTCGCCGGCCGGGGCTCGAAGGACGTCCGCGAGGTGCTGCGGGAGACGATGTTCGCGCCCACCGTCACCGGCAGCCCGATGGAGAACGCCTGCCGGGTGATCGCCCGGCACGAGCGCACCGGGCGGCGCTACTACGCGGGCGTCCTGGCCCTGCTCGGCCACGACGACGCCGGCCGGCAGACCCTGGACGCACCGATCCTGATCCGCACCGCGGAGATCTCCCCCGCCGGCGAGCTGCGGGTGCCGGTCGGGGCCACCCTGGTCCGGCACTCCACGGCCGCCGGCGAGGTGGCCGAGACGCACGCCAAGGCCGCCGGCGTGCTCGCCGCGCTGGGGCTCGGCCCGCAGGCGCCGGCACCCGACCCGCAGCCGGCGGCACGCCCCGGCGGCGCCGGCTCGGCGGGTCCGGCGTCACGCCCCGACCCGGGTCAGCCGCTCGCCGACGACCCGGAGGTCCGGGCCGCGCTCGCCGCCCGCAACGCCCCGCTGGCCCGGTTCTGGCTCGACCAGCGCGCCCCCGGGGCGGCCGGCCTGCCCGGACTGACCGGCCGGCGGGCGCTGATCGTCGACGGCGAGGACACCTTCACCGGCATGCTGGCCCACCAGCTCGGCGCGCTCGGCCTGGCGGTGACGCTGCGGCCCTGGCACGCCCCCGGCCCGCTCGACGGGTACGACCTGGTGGTGGTCGGCCCCGGCCCGGGCGACCCGGGCAGCACCACCGACCCGAAGATGCGCGCCCTGCGCGGCCTGCTCGTCGGGCTGCTCGCCGACGGCCGGCCCACCCTGGCGGTCTGCCTGGGCCACCAGCTGCTGGCCGGGCTGCTGGGGCTGACCCTGCACCGCCGGGACGCGCCCTACCAGGGGCTGCAACGCGAGGTGACGCTCTTCGGCGTGGCGCGCCGGGTGGGCTTCTACTCCAGCTTCACCGCCCGCGCCGACGCCGACCGCCTGGCCACCCGGTACGGGTCGGTGCTGCTGGCCCGGGACGAGACCGACGGCGCGGTGCACGCGCTGCGCGGCCCGGGCTTCGCCGGGGTGCAGTTCCACCCCGAGTCGGTGCTCAGCCCGGACGGGCTGGCCGTGCTCGGCGAACTGCTGACCGACCTGCTGCCGGTGAATCTGCCGGCCGCCGAGCCGGCGTGACGGGGGGCGTACCCGGGTAGAGCTGCCGGTGCCGGTGGTCCGGACGGGTCCGAGAGCCCCCGCCCGGGCCACCGGCCGCCGCGACGGAGCGGACCTTCGCGCCCGCGGAGTTGACCAGCCCGAAGTGGGTTGCCCGAGCTGAGGAGTGGCAACTACCGTCGCGCCAGCGCGACATGCGTGATCACGGGATGAGGAGGTTGATGAATATGGCCGCCGTCGGCCCTCATCAGCATGCCCTCGTCCGGCCCGCGCGACAGCACAGCGCGGCCCGGGTCGTTCCAACGACCAGGAGATACCCGTGTCTTTCTCTTCTTCACCTGCCCACGCCGACCTGATCACCAAGCGGCTCGCCCTTCGGCCCTGGACCACGAGCGAGGCCACCGCGGTCCTGCACGACGCCAGGTCCACCCACTGGGCGGACGACTTTCCCGCCGACGGCGATCGGGTGATCGCGGGCCTCTTCGACGAGCATCCCACCTGGCTCGGCGCCTACGGTCACCGTCTGATCATCGAGCGTGAGAGTGGCCTGGTGGTGGGCTCGATCGGCCTGTTCTGGCCGCCCAGTGAGGGCGTCGTCGAGATCGGATACGGCGTGGTGGCCTCCCGCCGCGGCCGGGGCTACGCCACCGAGGCCACGCACGCCCTGGCCGGGTTCGCGCTCACCGCGCCGGATGTCCACACCGTGTCCGCCGACGTGGAGCTGTCGAACCCGTCCTCGGTCCGAGTGCTGGAGAAGGCCGGCTTCCACCGGTGGGCCACCGAGGAGAACCTGGCCAGATTCAAGGTCACCCGTCCGGACCCGTCCCGACGCTGACCTCCGGGGGGCCTTGGAGGCCACGCCTCCAGGGCCCCACCGCGGGCCGCGGAGCCCGCACGGGCCTGAGGAAACGGCACGGCCAGGAAACGGACCGCTCCGGCCGGGCCGTGGGACAGCCAGCGGGACCCGGTCAGCCGGCCAGGCCCTTCTTCACCGCGGAGCCGAGCTGCACCGCCCGCCTCGCGGTCAGCGCGGTGGCGGTGAGCGCGATGTCGTCCGGCGCGGTCTCGCCGTTGTTGCTGGTGTGCGAGGCGCCGTACGGGTTGCCGCCGACGAACTGGCTCGCCTCGGTGTAGCCGGGGGTGACCACGACTCCGCCCCAGTGGTAGAAGACGTTGAACAGCGACAGCAGGGTGGCCTCCTGCCCGCCGTGCGAGGTGGCCGTCGAGCAGAACGCCGAGTAGACCTTGTTCACCAGGGCGCCCTGCGACCACAGCGGGCCGGTGGTGTCGATGAACTGCTTGAGCTGGGCCGCCATCACGCCGTACCGGGTCGGCGTGCCGAAGATGACGACGTCGGCCCAGGAGAGGTCGTCCAGCGACGCCTCGGGCACGTCCTGGGTCTCCATGGCGTGCGCGTGCCAGCCCGAGTTGGAGCGGATCGCCTCGTCCGGCGCCAGCTCGTGCACCTTCCGCAGCCGTACCTCGGCGCCCGCGTCGCCGGCGGCCTCGCACGCCGCCTGCGCCATCTGGTACGTGATGCCGGTCGCGCTGTAGTAGATCACCGCGACCTTGGTCCGGTCAGCCATCGGTCCTCCTCGTCTCGGGCAAGCTCCGGCGACTACCCGGCAGACGCCCGGACAAACGGCGCCAGGGCGGCGATCGGTGCCGCTGCGCCCCCGGTGCGGCCGGGCCACCTGGACGGGCGATCCTGGAGGCATGGAGATCAGACCCGCCACCGCCGGCGACTGGCCCCGGATCTGGCCGTTCCTGCGCGAGATCGTGGCCGCCGGGGAGACGTACACCTGGCCCCGCGACGTCGACGAGGACCGGGCCCGGGCGATGTGGCTGGTGCCGGCCCCGGGCCGCACCATGGTCGCGGTCGACCCGGACGGCACCGTGCTCGGCACCGCCAAGCTGGTGCCCAACCAGCTCGGGCCGGGCGACCACGTCGCCAACGCCAGCTTCATGGTCGCCCCCGCCGCGGCCGGTCGCGGCGTGGGGCGGGCGCTCGGCGAGTACGTGCTGACGCTGGCCCGCGCCGACGGCTACCGGGCCATGCAGTTCAACGCGGTGGTGGCGACGAACACCCGCGCGGTGGCGCTGTGGCGCTCGCTCGGCTTCGAGGTGGTCGGCCGGGTGCCGGGGGCCTTCCGGCACCCGCGCGACGGGTTCGTGGACCTGCTCGTCATGCACCGGCGACTCTGACCCGAAACGGTTGTCACGGCTCAAGATTTCCGCAAGTTCCGATCTGAACCGGTGCCGATCCGGCCGGCGGCCGGGATCCTGGTCGCACCGGTGTCGGCGCGACCGGCAGCCCGCCGCACCGGGGAACCTGAACGGGGGATCGCGCTTCGCCGGCAGCGTGGCTGGCGCAGCGCGATCAGGGGAGCCGCCGCCCGTGCCGTCCCGATCCGCGCTCAGTCGAGCCGGTCGCGCAGGTCGTCGACCTGCTGTTGCATCCGGTCCACCGCCGCCTCGTCGTTGAGGAAGGTGGTGATCCCGGCGCCGAACCCCAGCCCGATCAGCACCGCCAGGGCGCTGAGCACCAGGCCGCCGATCGCCACGCCCCGGCCGGTCACCCCCGGACGGCGGGCCATCTTCAGCCCGACGATGCCGAGCACGACGCCGATGATGCCGAGCAGCAGGCCGATCCAGGACAGGATCACGGTGAGCACGCTGATCAGCGCGGCCACCCCGAAGACGAGGGCGAACGTGGCCGCGGCGCTGGTCTTGGCCGCCGTACCGGTCCGGCCGGCCCGGGTCGGTGCGCCGGCGCCCCGCACCGGCTCGCTGGACGCAGTCATGTCGCTCCCTTCGGGCGCGGAGGGCGCCCACTGCCCGGGGCGCATTCCCGTTCCGCCGGCCGTCATGCCTCCACGACAGTCGACGGCCGGCAGCAGACGGCAGCGGACGGCGGCAGCGGACGGCGGCAGCGGACGGCGGCGGTGGACGGCGGCAGCGGACGGCGGCGGTGGACGGCGGCGGCCCCCGGAAACGTCGGTGCCGGGACCTAGGCTGGCGTCCACCCGACCGGAAAGGGCCGCCCCGTGCACCTGCTCACCGCCACCGAGGCGCTGGCGCTGCGGATGACCAGCCTGCTGCTCCGCCCGCACCCGCCCGCCGCCCCGGCCGCGGTGGCCGACGTGGTGCAGTGGTTCGGCGCCATGCAGGCGCAGGATCTGGCCAGCGGGATGTGGTCGCTCGGGGTCCGGCTGCCCGGGCACGACCACGCCGCCGTGCACGCCGCGCTGGAGCGGCGGGAGGCGCTGCGCACCTGGCCGATGCGGGGCACCGTGCACCTGGTGCCGCCCCGCGACGCCCGCTGGATGCTGGAGCTGACCGGCGTACGGTCGCTGGCCGGCGCGGCGACCCGGCGGGCGCAGCTCGGGCTCAGCGAGGCCGACGCGGAGCGGGCGGTCGAGGTGCTCGGCGGCGCGCTGGCCGGCGGTGGCCGGCTGACCCGGGCCGAGTGCCTGGCCACGCTGGAGGCCGCCGGGATCGGCACGGCGGGGCAGCGCGGCTACCACCTGCTCTGGTACGCGAGCGTGCGCGGGGTCACCTGCCTGGCGCCGAACGTCGGCACCGAGCAGACCTTCGCCCTGCTCGACGAGTGGGCGCCGCGGCCGCACCGGCTCGACCGGGACGAGGCGCTGGCCACCCTGGCGCACCGTTACGTGCGGGGCCACGGCCCGACCGCCGACCGGGAGTTCGCCGGCTGGACGGGGCTGACCCTCACCGACGCCCGCCGGGGTCTCGCCGCCGCGGGCGACGCGCTGGCCGAGGTGCGGGTGGACGGGACGGCGATGGTGGTCGACGCGGCCCTGCTCGACGCGCCCCGTGCGCCGCTGGGCGACCTGCTGGCGCTGCCCGGCTTCGACGAGTACCTGCTCGGCTACAAGGACCGCTCGCTGATGCTCGACCCGGCGCACAAGGACGCGATCGTGCCGGGGGGCAACGGCGTCTTCCAGGCCACCATCGTGCGGGACGGGCGGGTGGTCGGCACCTGGAAACGCACCGTCGGCCGGAACGCGGTCACCGTCACGGTCCGCCCACTGGTGCCGCTGGACGCCGAGCGGGCCCGGGTCGAGCGGGCGCTGACCGGCTACGCCGACTTCCTTGGCCTGCCGCTACGGGTGGACTGGCCGGCCTGAGT
>NZ_QGSW01000321.1:0-967 GCF_003176715.1 Micromonospora sp. S4605 | reverse complement strand
AGAAAGTGTTGGGTAACCGGGTGGCTACTTCTGGTTGAGTTCGTCGTCGAGGCGTCGGGCTGCCTCGGTCTCGATCGGGCCTTGCGGCTCGACGTCCTCACCGGCTAGGCGCGCGGCCATCAACCGGATCATCGCCACCTTGATCATCGCTTCGGCGTGCGCGGGCTTGCGTTCGTAGTCGCGGGCCAATCGTCTGCACCGTCCCAGCCAGGAGAAGGTTCGTTCCACCACCCACCTGCGGGGTAGCACCTGGAAGCCTTTCACGTCGGCGTTGCGGGCCACGATCTGCAACTCGACCCCGGCGTGGGTGCGGGCCCAGTCCAGCAGTCCCGCGTCGATGCGGTTGACGTAGCCGGCGTCCGCCCAGACCAGCCCCAGCAGTGGGAATGTGTCCGTGATGCCTGCCAGCACCAGCTTGGCCCCGGCGCGCTCCTGCACCGAGGCGGCGTGCACCACGGCCTTGAGCAACAGTCCTGCCGTATCGACCAGCAGATGCCGCTTGCGGCCCCGAGTGCGTTTGGCGGCGTCGTAGCCTATGGCATCGCCGCCTTGGTGGCTGTGCGCGGTCTGCGAGTCCAGCACCGCCGCCGACGGCTGCGGATCACGTCCCTCGGCCACCCGCACCGCGTCTCGCAGCCGGTCATGCACCCGACCCCACGTGCCGTCGGCACTCCAGCAGCGAAACCATCGGTAAGCCACGTCCCAGGGCGCCAGGTCGTGCGGGACGTGCCGCCAGGCACAGCCGGTACGCAGCACGTACAGGATCGTGTCGATCACCAATCGGCGCGGATAACCCAGCGGCCGCCCACCCCGGCGTGGATCCCGCTGCGGCAGCAGCGGCTTGATCACCGCCCATTGCGGATCGGTCAGAGAGGACTCGTACGCCGGTTTACAGACACAACGACACAGACACGATCTTCACCGACACGGCCAACGAAGATCACGCCGAGGTATCACAACACTTTCT
>NZ_QGSW01000160.1:0-987 GCF_003176715.1 Micromonospora sp. S4605 | reverse complement strand
CTAGACGAGTAGTTCCGATGTCAGGGGTCGATGTCTGGGTATGAAGAGAGGGCATCCAGGATCATGTTGTGACGCAAGACCTGGACACCCTCTTGACCGCACTGTACGTGAAGATCGACGACACCATCCGCACGCCCCGGTGGCGAGGCCGGCCACCGCTGCTCACCGACTCCGAGTTGGTCTGCCTGGCGGTGGCGCAGGTCTTGCTCGGTGCCCGCTCGGAGGCGCACTGGATCCGCTACGCCCGTGTCCACCTGGCCGGCATGTTCCCGTACCTGCCGCAGCGGCCGGGCTACAACAAGCGGCTACGCGCGGCGCTGCCGCTGGTCAAGAAGGTGATCCGGGATCTGGCCCGCGATAGTGACTTCTGGTTCGACAATCACTGGATCGTCGACTCCACCCCGGTCCCGTGCGGCATGTCCCGGCCCACCGTGCAACGCTCGGACCTGGCCGGCTGGGCCGGCTACGGCTACTGCGCCTCACACTCCCGGTTCTTCTGGGGGCTGCGGCTGTACCTGGTGTGCACCCCGACCGGGATGCCGATCCTGTGGGCCCTGGCCAACCCGAAGATCGGCGAACGCGAGGTCCTGGCCGCGATGCTGGAGGTCGAGGCCGGGGTGGTCGCTGAGCATCCGGGCATCCTGCTGATCACCGACAAGGGCTTCGCGTCCCGGGCGTTCGAGCGGGACCTGGCCGAGCAGGGCATCGAACTGCTCCGCCCGTCACGTAAGCGAGAGAAGGCCCGCTACGGCGAGCCGATGCTCAAGAAGGTCCGACAGTTGATCGAGTCGGTCAACGACACCCTCAAAGGCCAGCTCGACCTGGAAGAACACGGCGGACGGACCTTCACCGGCGTTGCCGTGCGGGTGGCCCAGCGTCTCCTGGCCATGGCTGCCGCCATCTGGCACAACAACAAGACCGGCGCACCCGTCACCCGGTCACTGATCGCCTACGACCACTGACCGGGATTCGGAACTACTCGTCTAG
>NZ_QGSW01000009.1:0-992 GCF_003176715.1 Micromonospora sp. S4605 | reverse complement strand
TGAGGTGATCTCAGCAACGCGAATGTGTTGATTGGTGCGACACGGACGAGGCCGGACGATACGGGTGCTGCTGGAAACGGGCGTGGAGCCCACGGTAGATGAGTTCTCACCACAAGATCCATCAACCCGAGGACTCCACGTGATTGCCTATCGTGCCATGGTCGACGTGCCCCAGGAACTGGTGGCCCACCTGTCCCGGCTGTTGGCCGCCGAGCGGCGGGCGCTGGGAACCCGTCGCGGCACCCGGGCGTTGAGCTGCGGAAAGCAGGCGCTGCTGGTCTTGGTCTGGTTCCGCAAGAACGAGAACATCGAACTGCTGGCGGCCGGGTTCGGCGTCTCGCGGGCCACCGGCTACCGCTACGTCGCTGAGGGACGGCGGGTGCTCGCCGCCCAGGCACCCGACCTACACGAAGCACTCCAGCAAGTCGCCGAGGCCGGCTGGGCGTACGTGATCCTGGACGGCTCGCTGATCGGCACCGACCGGTGCGCCGAGACGACCACCAGCGTCAAGGGCAAACAGATCGACGCCTGGTACTCCGGTAAACACCGCCGGCCGGGAGGCAACATCCAGGCATTCATGCGCCCCGACGGGGCACCGATCTGGGTCTCCGACGTGATGCCCGGCCATCTGCACGACCTCACCTGCGCCGAGCAGCAACAGATCCTCGCCGCGGCCTGCTGGGCCGCCTCCCAACTGCACCTGCCGACCCTGGCCGACTCCGGCTACGAAGGCGCTGGCCAGGGAATCCACACGCCATACAAGCAGCCCGCAGACGGCCGGGCGCTCGCGGCCGACAACCGCGCCTACAACACCCTGCTGCGCGCCCAACGCGCACCCGGAGAACGCGGATTCGCCCTGCTCAAACGCGGCTGGAAAGCGCTGCAACACGTCACCGCCAGCCCGACGACCATCGGAGAGATCGCCCGCAGTGCCCTCGTGCTCACCACATTGCTATACGACCGTCAGCCCCAACCTTGCTGAGATCACCTCA
>NZ_QGSW01000031.1:0-1036 GCF_003176715.1 Micromonospora sp. S4605 | reverse complement strand
AGAGCCTGGTAAATAAGGGTTCTGGGCGGTCGCTGGGCGCAGCGGAGATCGACTACGGCGATGGCGTGGCGGCGTGACATGAGGAAGGGCCTTCGGTACGAGCGAAGGTGACGAAACCAGCACGACCGAAGGCCCAACCCTGTCTGTATACCTTGTCGCCGGTGTCGCCTCGTACGCCACCCCGGCCACCCTCGACGCGCACCTGCCCACCGCCCGGCCCCGGCACTACCCCTCCGACACCACCGACGCCGAATGGGCCGTGCTCGCCCCGCACGTGCCAGCCGGGACCGGACGCGGCCGGCCGATCGTCTACCCTCGCCGCGACATCGTGGACGCGATCCGCTACCTCGACCGCACCGGCTGCCAGTGGGACGCGCTCCCGGCCGACTTCCCCCACCACAAGCTGGTCTACCACTACTTCAAGACCTGGGCCGCCGACGGAACGTTGAACCGCATGCACAACAGCCTGCGTGAACAGGTCCGCACACAGGTCGAGGAACGCAGCCTTCAGCCGACCGCGGCGGTGGTCGACTCCCAGTCGGTTCGGGGTGCGGAGACCGTCGGCCGAGCGACGCGCGGCTACGACGCGGGGAAGAAGATCAACGGCCGCAAACGACACATCGCCGTGGACACCTGCGGCCTGCTCCTCGCGATCCTGGTCACCGGCGGCAACGCGCAGGACCGCACCGCTGCCCGACCCCTGCTCTGGGCGCTACACGCCTGCTTCCCCGGCATCCGCCTCGTGTGGGCCGACACCGGCTACACCGGCACACTCGTCGGCTGGGCCGCCACCCGCCTTGCCCTGACCGTGCGGATCGTCGCCAAGCTCGCCGGGCAGAGCACCTTCGTCGTCCTGCACCGCCGCTGGTGCGTCGAGCGCACCTTCTCCTGGATCAACCGCTGCCGCCGCACCGTCCGCGATTACGAACGGCTGCCCGCCCACCACGCCGCGATGGTCCAGTGGGCCATGGTCATCGTCATGGCCCGCCGCCTCGCCCGCCACCAGAACACCTGAAACCCTTATTTACCAGGCTCT
>NZ_QGSW01000010.1:0-1060 GCF_003176715.1 Micromonospora sp. S4605 | reverse complement strand
AGATGTGGATAAGAGACAGGCAGCAGCGCCAGCAGCGCCCGCCCGCGGGCGCTGCTGGCGCTGCTGCTGGTCGCGGCGCTGACCGGCGTCGCCGGCTGCCGCGACGCCCCCGCTGCGGCGGTGCCGATCCGGATCGCCACCGGCAGCCCGACCGCCGTCTACCACGCCTTCGGGCAGTCGCTGGCCGCCATCCTCAACCGGGAGCTGCCCGGCGTGCGGGCCAGCGTGGTGGTCACCGCCGCCTCCGCGGAGAACGTCCGGCTGGTCGGCGCCGGCGACGCCGAGCTGGGCTTCACCCAGGCCGACGTGCTGCCGGCCGCGCCCGCCACGCACCCGTCGGTGCTCGCGGTCGCCCGGGTCTACGACGACCTGCTGCACCTGGTCACCACCGCCGGCGGCCCGGTGCGCACGCTGGCCGACCTGCGCGGCCGGCGGGTGTCGGTGGGCGCTGCCGGGTCCGGCACTGAGATCACCGCGAGCCGACTGCTGGCGGTGGCCCAGTTGGGCGACGACGCGGTCCACCGCGAGCGACTCGGCCTGGACGACTCGGTCGCGGCGCTGCGGTCCGGGCGGATCGACGCGTTCTTCTTCTCCGGCGGGCTGCCGGTACGGGCCGTCGAGGAGCTGTCCGGCGCCACCGCCATCCGGATCGTCGACCTGGGCGACTGGACCGATCCGCTGCGCCGCGGCAACCCCGAGGTGTACGTCTCCCGGGACATCCCCCGCTCCGTGTACGGCGTCGACCCGGTCACCACGGTGGCCAACCCGAACTTCCTGGTCGTCCGGGCCAACCTGCCGGAGTCGCTGGTCCGGGAGGTGACCCGGCTGCTGATGGAGCGCCGGGCGGAACTGGCCGCCGCGCATCCGGCGGCCGGGCGGATGAGCCCCCGCGCGGCGATCGCCACCGCCCCGCTGCCGCTGCACCCCGGCGCCGCCGCCTGGTACCGCGCCACCAAACCCTGACCCCAACGGTGATCGTCTGACGGTGGGCAATTCTCCGTCGCCCTTCCGGCCTGCGCACCATCAGACGATCACGGCGCCCGGGGGTGCGGGGGCGGTG
>NZ_QGSW01000179.1:0-997 GCF_003176715.1 Micromonospora sp. S4605 | reverse complement strand
GTTCCGGAGTGGCTCGGATGAGCGGCCGGGCGACCGCCGGTCGGGCGGGCGACGGTCCCGGCGCCGGGGCGGGCACGCTCGCGCCCCGGGTGGTGGTGGTGAGCCGGCGCAGCGAGCTGGACGAGCTGCTGGCCCGGCACGGCACCCGCGCCGCGGCGGCCTGGTACCTGCGGGAACGTGGTCGGGACCTGGCCGAGGTGGTGGACCGGCACGAGGCGCTCCAGAGCGCGCTGACCACTGTCGGGGCGGCCGTGCCGGCGGACTGGCGGCGCGGCGCGGTGGACCGCGCCGACCTGCCCCGGTTCCTCTTCGGACCGGAGGACGTGGTGGTGGCGGTCGGTCCGGACGGCCTGGTGGCCAACGTCGCCAAGTACCTGTCGGGGCAGCCGGTGATCGGAGTGGACCCCGAACCGGGGCGCAACGCCGGGGTGCTGGTCCGGCACCGGGCCGGGTCGCTCGCCGCCCTGCTGCCGGCGGTGGTGGCGGGCGCGGCCCGGACCGTCGCCCGGACCATGGTCCGGGCCAGCCTCGACGACGGCCAGGAGCTGGTCGGCCTCAACGAGGTCTACGTCGGACACGCCTCCCACCAGTCCGCCCGCTACCTGCTCTCGGTCTGCGAGAGCGGGCGGACCCGGCGGGAGCGGCACTCCTCCTCCGGGGTGGTGGTCGGCAGCGGTACGGGGGCGACCGGCTGGTGCGCGTCCATCGCGCGTGACCGTCCGGGTGCGCCGCCGCCGCCCGCCCCGGAGGAGGCCGCGCTCGGCTGGTTCGTCCGGGAGGCGTGGCCGTCCCCGGTCACCGGGGTCGACCTCACCGCCGGCCGGCTGGCCGCGGGCGACCGGCTGGACCTGGTCGCCGAGTCCGACGGGCTGGTGGCCTTCGCCGACGGCTTGGAGACCGACCGCCTCACCCTCGACTGGGGCCAGCGCCTTACGGTCTCGATCGCCCCCACCCACCTAACCCTGGTCTCCCCCTGAGCTGGCTCTTATACACATCT
>NZ_QGSW01000011.1:0-1089 GCF_003176715.1 Micromonospora sp. S4605 | reverse complement strand
GGTCAGGCGATCTTGCGTTGGGCGGGGACGGCGGACTTGTGCGGCCGGCCCAGGCGGGCCTCCAGCCGGGCCACGTCGACCCGGGTCTGCCGGCGGTCGGCCAGGTCCTCCCAGCCGATGGCGAGCAGCCGCAGCCGCTCGGACTCGCTGAAGCCGCCCCAGACGCCGTACGGCTCGCGGACCGAGAGCGCGTGGGCCGCGCACTCGGCGCGCACCGGGCAGGTGCGGCAGACCGCCTTCGCGCCGGACTCGCGGCGCAGGCGGGAGGAGCCGCGCTCGCCGTCGGGGTGGAAGAACTGGGCGCTGTCGCGACCCCGGCAGGCACCGAGCCGCTGCCAGTCCCAGAGATCGACGATGGGTCCGGGCAGTCTACGTACGTTCGACATCAGCACCCCTCCTCCCGCGCGGCACCGCGAGATACTCATGGCCGGCAACACCGGGCGGCGGCGCCGCGCAGGCGCACCCTTCCCGGCCTGGACCTCCCGGTACCCGAGCTGTTGCCGACTCACACTTCTGTGATCGAAAACTTCCGGCAACTTGCGGCATATGCCCCAACTGTCGGAAAAGTTCGGAGGATTGCCGGGAACCACCTCGGCGGCGCGCCCGGTCATGGTCTGCTCATTGGCGGAGAGGAGACCCACTGTGCGTACGGTTCTCGTGTGCGTTCGGACACCGCTCGCCGCCCAGCACCTGACCTCGGCGGCGGCCCGGCTCGGGCTGTCCGCGGTCGTCCGGACCGCTGTCTCCGATCCCGAGGTGATGCTGCGCCTGGCCGAGCGGCCGGCCGACGTGGTGCTCGCCGACACGGCGCTCACCCGGCCGGACAGCGCCGGCTTCGTCCGCCGGGTGCTCGCCCGCGCGCCGCAGGCCGCCGTCGTGCTGCTCGGGACGGAGGAGTCCGAGGCGGCCGCCGCCACCATCAGCGCCGGTGCCCGGGGCCTGATCCAGGGCGCCGACCACGACCTGACCAGTGCGGTGGCCAAGGCGCTGCTGCTGCTCTCCGCGCCCGGCCGCGCGGCCCGGCACCGGATCACCGACCCGGCCCGGGACACCGCCGCGGTCGGCGGCCCGGGTCGCCCGCCGCAGGGC
>NZ_QGSW01000471.1:0-1146 GCF_003176715.1 Micromonospora sp. S4605 | reverse complement strand
GGCCGAGGCCGGTCCGCTGCCGGGCGCGCCCGGCGGCCGCGGCGCGGGAGCGGCTCGCTCCGGCCCGCCGGCGGACCGGCCGTCGGGGGAAGGGCCGGCCGCGACCGAGCGGGCCGACGGCGACGGAGGTACGGCCTGATGCCGCTCTGGCTGGAACTGGTGATCCGGGTGGGTGGCGTGCTGGTCGCCTTCCTCACCCTGCCGCTGCTCGTGGGGCAGGCCGAGCACAAGGTGATGGCGCACATGCAGGGGCGGCTCGGCCCGATGTACGCGGGCGCGTTCCACGGCTGGGCGCAGCTGATCGCCGACGGGGTGAAGTTCGTACAGAAGGAGGACGTCACCCCGAGCGACGCGGACCGGGCGGTCTTCCGGCTGGCCCCGGCCGTCGCCCTGGTGCCCTACCTGCTCGTCCTGCTGGTCATCCCGCTCGGCCCTGGCGACCTGGTGGGGCAGCCGCTGGACATCGGCCTCTTCTTCGTGCTGGCCGTGGTCGGGGTCGGCGTGGTGGCGGTGCTGATGTCGGCGTGGGCGTCGGCCAACAAGTACAGCCTGCTCGGCGGGCTGCGCGGCGCCGCCCAGCTGCTCGGCTACGAGCTGCCGCTGGTGCTCGCGGCGGCGTCGGTGGCGATGGCGGCGGGCACGCTCAGCCTGCCCGGCATCGTCGAGGCGTGGCAGCCGTGGTGGCTGCTCTGGCAGGCGCCCGCGATGATCATCTTCTTCGTGGCCGGGCTGGCCGAGATCCGGCGGCCGCCGTTCGACATGCCGATCGCCGACTCGGAGCTGGTGTTCGGCTACCTGACCGAGTACACCGGCCTGCGGTTCGCCTTCTTCCTGCTCGCCGAGTACGTCGGGATCGTGGTGATCGCGGCGCTGACCACCGTGCTCTTCCTCGGCGGCTGGCACGGCCCGTTCGCCGACGCGCAGCTCGGCTGGCTCTGGACGCTGCTGAAGGTGGCCGCGGTGTCCTTCCTGGTCATCTGGCTGCGGGTGGCGTTCCCCCGGCTGCGCGAGGACCAGTTGCAGCGGCTGTGCTGGCTGGTCCTGGTACCGGCCGCGCTGGCCCAACTGGTCCTCACCGCCGCCGTCCGGGTCGCTCTCTGACCCACCCCCGCCCCACCGAGCTGGGTGCCTCAGCGGAGGGGGGTG
>NZ_QGSW01000164.1:0-33461 GCF_003176715.1 Micromonospora sp. S4605 | reverse complement strand
GCGGAGCTCCCACAGCAGCGGTTGTCTTGGCGGACAAGCCGTTTCTACCGGAGCTCCGCTTCCTGCATGTCAGGGGCCGTATCGAGGCACTTGCCTACCAGCCCACACGCCTAACTTCACGGCGTTGGGCTAAAGCCCTTTGCAGGTCACCAGGCAGTGCGGGAGCTGGAAGCCTCGCTTGAGCCGATCCTCGGGGCGGCGGCGTGAGCCTGCACCACAGCGACGTGGAGTCATCGTAGATGCCGTCCCAACTCCCCAACCCCGTCAAGACGCCCAAGGAAACGCCGGAGCTTCGTCGGGCTTTGGAGGTGGCGTGCGCTGAGGTCGGGCTATCACCGGTCGGGGCGGAGCTCATCCACCACTACAGCAACGCCGTCTACCTGCTGCCTGCCGAGCACGCGGTCGCTCGATTGACGATGGGCGCACCCGAACCTGTGCGCTCGTCACAGGCAGTTACGCGGTGGCTTGTCGAGCAGGCTCAGGTGTCAGCCACGGCGCCGCTGCCGGGGGTGATGCCGGTTGCGATCGACGCCGCTACGACGGTGAGCTTCTGGGTGTACTACCCGCAGCCTGCGTCGGGGCGGCAGTTCACTTCGGTGCACCTGGCCCGCGTCATACGTCAACTCCACGACGTTGACGAGGTGCCGTTCAACCTAGAGCGCTGGGAACCCTTGGCTTCGCTTCGTAGGGCGGTCCGTGAGCCGGACACTGCTTGCAACCTGTCGCCCGAGGAGCACTCCTGGCTCCTTGATCACCTTGAGGATGTCCGTAGCCAGGTGCGGGCGCTGGACTCACCGTTGGGGTACGGAGTCATCCACGGTGACGCCTGGGCGGGAAACCTGCTGTGGGATACCGGTGCCGGTCCGGACGCTGTAGTTCTCGGCGACTGGGACTGGGTGTCCTACGGCCCGCGGGAAGTTGACCTCATCCCGTCGTGGCACGCCGCCATACGCTACGGCCGCGGGCAGTCCTGGGCCGATGCGTTCGCTGAGGTGTACGGCTACGACCTGGCGCGCTGGGACGGCTTCGCCACGCTCCTTCACATGCGGGACCTAGTGCAGCTAAGCGGCCCGTTGCGGCGAGCTGGAGACAGCCCGGCGTTCGTGGAGGTGCTGCGGGAGCGGGTGGCGGGGGTACGAAACGGAGTTGGGGACGCGGTGTGGCGCGCACTGTACTGACGGCGAAATGGAGCCCTCCCCGGCTCTACCAGGTCCGCTCACCCGCAGCACCGCCCTGCTCGCCACCCTCTCCAAGGAACTACGCCGCCGCAAGCGGAACCAGGTCGTCGTCGACGTCGACCTGCTAACCGTGAAGACTGAGAGACCGGAGCCGGATCGTGCGACCAGTGGGATGGGCTGCCCCGCTTGGTCGCGACGTAGCCCGTCAGCTCCGGCTCACCACCACCAGTTCGTCGCGCGCCCGGGTCGCAGCCACATATCGCAGCGAACGGGCCCGCAGCTCTGCGTCCGCTCGTTCGGCCGGATTCAACGACTCGAGGCGGGCCAGTTCGGCAGGTGACGGCTTGCCAACCACGAGCACCACCTTGGAGAACTCGGTGCCCTTGGCTCGATGCATGGTCATGACGGGCACCCGTTCGGCGGGGGGTCGGTCACGGTCGACAGCGCGGGCGGGGATGCCGTTCTCGGTGAGTGCGGTGACGACGCGGTCGCGGTGGAACCTGTCCTGTACGAGGACGGCGATGGTGTCGGGGGCGTCTCCGGCATCGAGCCAGGCGCGGACGTGGCCGACGATGGCCTGTAGCTCGCCGGCGAGTGAGTCGATGGACTCGACGATGGGGGCGGGGCCGGTGCGGGCCGAGCGGTAGCCGGTGGCCTCGGGCTCGTCCTCGAGGTCGACGTACTCGCCGCCTTCGAGGGTTGCCATCGCGTAGTGGAGGTTCTGTGCGGTGGTGCGGTAGTTGAGGGTGAGGCGCTGGGAGCGGCCGACTATGGCGACGCCGTACCGGCCAAGAATGACCCGTGTGCCGTAGATGCGCTGGTGGGAGTCCTCGGCGATGAACAGATCGTCGGGGTGTTCGCCGGCGAGGGCGCGCAGCAGCAGCCAGTGAGTGGGGGAGAGGTCTTGGCCTTCGTCGACGAGCACGTGGTCGGCGGTCCGGTCAGTCTGCTTCGCCAGGTAGGCGGCGGCGACGACGGCAGCTTCGGTGAAGTCGAGGCTGCCGTCGATGCGGCTCTGGGCACGGTACGCGGAGATGAGCGCCCAGACGGCCGAGCGCTTGGCGCGGTCGAGTGCGACGCTGCGTCCGGGGCGGCGGACCCGCAGGTAGCCGGCCTCGTCGTGGATCTTGTTGGGCAGCACGATGTGGGCGTACTCGGTGGACAGGAACGTCTCGTTGGCGAGCTCGTGCGGCAGGGTGGTGCCGGTCGACTCGACGACCTCGCGCCATCGTGTGCCGCCTGCGCGGGCCAGGGGGGCAGAGCGTTCCTCGCCGAGCACCTCCCGTATGGCGTCGGTGACGCCGCTGCCGGCGCCGCGCAGCACGGCGGCGGCGAGGGCGTCAACGCCGGCCACGTACACACCGGGCTGGCCGAGCGCCTTGGCTTGGGGCACGCGCGGGTCGAGATGGGTGAGGCCGTCGCCGAGGGCCTCGGCGAGGTTGGTGGTGAAGGTGGTCAGGACGATGCGGGCGTCTGGTTTGCGACGGGCGAGAGCGCGGGCGCGGTGGATGAGCACGATGGTCTTGCCCGTGCCCGCCCCGCCGGAAAGGCGGAACGGGCCGTTGTAGCTGCGGTCGACGTAGCGGCGCTGCTCCGGGTGCAGGAAGATCCGCCACGCGCCGAAGTCGCCCTCCTCGATGACGCGGCGAAGCTCGTCCTGGTCGTCGATGAATGCGTACTGCAGTGCGGCGGCGGGCCGCTTGAGGGACTGCAGGACGTCGGCGTCGGCGTCACCGGACGAGGTGGTCTTCTCGAGCTGCATGCGCGCGACGATCGCTTCGACGGTGTCACCTGCGCCGAGGTCGACGAGGATTGTGCCGATCCAGCCCTCGTGGCGTTGGGCGAGGTCGAGCACGGCGTCCTCGTCGGCAGCGGCCATTGCCTGGTCGGCGACGTCGTCGGGCAGGCCGAGGGTGTCGACGAGGTCGATGCGGCTGTGACCGAGGCGAACAAACAGCGGCTTCGCGGTCGGCGCCACCGCTGGCGGCGGGGTGACGGGCAAGGCCATCGTCGGCGGGGCGATCTCGTCGATCTGCGGTAGGCCGTTGATGGGGTTGACTTTCAGCCGTACGCGCTGGGCCACCGCGATCGCGTCGTCGTGTGGCCAAATGCCGTGGATGACGTAGTGAGTCTCGCCGTCGCCGTCGAGGCGGAACATGACCGCTCGCCAGAATTCGTCGACGCGCCCCGTGCGCACTCGGGGGTCGGCGCAGTCGTTGATCGGTTCGACGTGCAGGCCCGGCGTCGTGTCGTCGGTGCTGAGCTTTTGCAGGAACGCCATCGCCTTGCCACGGATGGAGCCGTCGATCTTGCTGGCGAGCTTGCCCATGATGATCGTCGGCATCAAAGGTCTCCGTGCTTGTCGGGGGTGGCGTCAGCCAAGGCAGCGGCGACGAGGTCGGGCGAGGGGTCGAGGACCCGCCAACCCGCGGCGGCGAGGTCCGCGCGGTCCTGGCGCGGCATGTGCGGGAAGGCAACCACGACCTGCAGGTTGGGCCAGGACAGGTCGAGTGGGATGCCGTCGGGGCCTTCGGCGCCGACCACGGGTGGAGTGAGGCCGTCTTGGGCGGCGAGGGCCGCAACGAGGTTGCGTTCGTCACCGGGTGCGGCCGCGTCGTAGACGTCGGCCCAAGCCCCCATCGGACGGCCGGGACCGGATGCGCCGTCTGTGGAGGCACTGCCCGACGGGCCGGTGATGAGACTCGTCGTCGTCACGACCGTCGGCCAGTCGCGCAGTGCGAGAGCGTTGGAGAACCGAAGCCACGCCCGCCAGGCCTTTGCATGAGCATCGTCAAGGACCTCGTCGCGGTCGTCGAGGACGGCAGCGACCTGTACGACCATGGTCGGCGGCATCTCGACGACGATGGCGAGCGCATCTGCGCGATACACGTGCACACGTCGGTCGCCGGTCGGCAGGTGCTCGTTGAGAAGGACCGCGCGACCGATTTCCTCGAGTGCCGCCGTCTCGGAGACCTGGACGGGTTGCGACTTCTTCGACAGGAACATGGGCACAGCCCGGGCTACGGCACGGACCGCTTCCGGGCTGGGGTTGAAGATCCAGTCCAGCAGCCAGTCGACAGGCCCCCTGCCGAGCGCCTTGTATGCCTCCGGCGGCGCCTGGAACTGGGGAATGTTCATCAGGCTGCCCGCCAAGTCGGCGCTGTACCAGTCGGGCGCAGAGCCGGCGCCATTCTCGGCCGCGGTCACGTCCTGAATGGTGACGCCGAGGACGACCAGCCCCGAGTCCCGCAGGTTCGCGCGTTTGCGGGCGTCGTCCGCGAGCCGGTTGACGGCTGCAGTCGCGTGGTAGGCCCGGCCATCGGTGAAGATGGCGACAGCGGGCACGTTCATGTCGTTCGTCTCGAGCAGGAAGTCGGGCCGGGAGTCCGCGACGTTCATCTGCGGGGTGAGCGTCCATTGCCGGTGCCCGCCGGGCAGGGTGAAGCGCACCATGTTGCCGCTCGGCCCGGGTACCTCCGTGAGCGCGGCACCGTTCCTGCGCAACCGCCCGACGATCAGCCGGTGGAACGCGCGCTCCAGGTGCGACTCGGGCTCCTCGTGAGGTGCCACCTCGGTCACCGTCCAGGTCGTTCCTTCGGCGGTCTCCGCGTCGGGAGCCAAGCCGAGGAGGGTACGCAGATGCCGCTCTGCCGACGCTCGCGAAACCCGCCGGATGGCGCCCGGAGCGGTGAAGGGTAGCAGGCATCGATGGCAAGCGAGCCGCTCCTCGTGGCGGCATTCACAGTCACGAACCCGGTTCCACGCGAGGACCAGCAGATCGCGCAGGCGTTCCGGGTCGGCAGTCTCGGCGAGGTAGCCGGTGCCGCCGGGAACCGCGTCGTGCAGCAGCAGCGCCTCGTGGTTGTCGGTGCCGTCGGAGAGCGTCGGATCGACGACGTGCTCGACGCGGATGTGGTCGGGGTGGCCGCCCATTTGTTCCCGCAGGCCGAGCAGCAGTGCAGCGGAGAGGCTGGGCAGGGCGAAGTCGTCGCCGAGGCTGACCGCGTGGGGCAGCCGGATCAGCAGACCCTGGGTACGCAGCGTCCGAGCCAGGGCGACGGTCTTGGTCGTCTCCTTCGGGGAGGTGCGGTACGGACACCAGGGCCGGTGTTCGTGGGGCCGGTTGCGCCCGGACTCGGTGTCTTTCTTGCCGCAGCCAGCGCAGACCCGGAAGAGCGTGCCTTGACGCTCGCCGCCGGCGATGGTGCGTGTCGCACCATGGCCGGACGGGCCCATGTTGAGCCAGCGCAGGTCGACCGTCCGTAGGTAGGTGCAGCCAAGGCCGGTGCTCTCGGCGAACCAGCGGCGGGTGATGTGGGCTGGATCGATGTCGGCGGTCGGGACGACATGGAAGGCAACCCGTCCGCGTTCGTCCTTGCGATCGGAGATCGTCACTTCGTCGCGCCGTACTTCGGCGGAGACCCGCGTCAGCTCGACCACGTCGAGGCGTTGCCCGGTGTCGCCGATTCCCGTGCTGCCGCAGCGTGGGCAGGACGAGACTGGCACCTCCCGGCCGGACTCCGCGATGTCGACCGCGTATCCGCAGTGGGGGCAGAAGGCCCAGGTGCGGATGGAAGCGCCGTCCAGGCCGAGGTCGACCGCGTCGATCTCGATCTCCCAGCCGCGGGCATAGAACGTCGCACCAGGGGCGAACTCGCTGAGCGCTTGCGCGGAGCCCCGCTCGAACCGGGCACTGCCGTACTCGTGGGTGCCGCTGTCCGGGTCGGTCCAGGACAGCCCGACGTCGAGGGTGACGGTGTCATCGAGGAGCGTGTAATTGGGCAGCAGCCCGTACTCCTCAAGGACGCTGATCCAGTAGATGCTCCGCAGGTGGGCGAGCTGACCTGCGGTGAGCTTGCGGGTGGCCTTGGCCGAGCGCAGCGCCTGCTTGTCGTCGTCGGTCGCAGCCGGGGACTGAACGCGCGCCTCGAGTTCGGGCAGGAGTGCGTCGATGTCTTTCTGCCGGCGTTGCAGCGTCTCGACGGTGTCCTGCCAGCGGCGGCTGGCCGCCTGCACGTGTGCGGCGAAAGCGCTGGTCCTCGGGCCGTTGGCAGGACCCAGCCAGTCGCGCAGCCCCGACACGACCTCCTCTGGCAGCTCGCAAAAGGTTGCGAGGAACCGGGGCAGATACTCGTCCGCGCTCTGCTCGGCGTGCAGCACGAGGTCGCCGAGGAACGTGCCCGGCGCGCTCGATCCGATGGCTCCGGAGGCCGCCCTCGGGTGCCGGCGCTTGGTGTCCCTGGCGAAGCCGTCCACCAGGTACGCCGTGTACTGCCGGCGCAGGATCTCCTCCGCCGCCAGATACGTGGCGGGTGGCCGCACTTCGCCGTCGATGACGGAGAGGGGGTCGCCGAGCTTGGGCAGGTGTTCCCCGCGGCCGGTGACGAAGGCGAGGTTGAGCGCGTTGCCGGTGAGGCGACCGGCGCGACCGACGCGCTGGAGGTACGAGGCGACGGTGCGGGGCAGCGAGGCGAGGAAGACCGCCGACAGGTCGCCGATGTCGATGCCCATCTCCAGGGTGGGCGTGGCGACGAGCACGTTGGGTGCTTGCGGACTGGTGGCGGCATCGCGGAAGCCGTCCTCGTAGTGCAGCCGGGTCGCGTCGTCGAGGAGGCTGGTGTGCTCCCGGGCGACGATGCGGCGCATGTCCGGGGAGGCGTAGAGGCGCCGGTAGAAGTTGTCGGCCAGCTCGCTGGCCCGGAGGTGACCGCCGCAGCGGACGTTCAGGCAGGGCGCGGCGGTGAGCTGTTCGACGGTGGCGGCGGTACCGGGCGTGGCGGCACGGCAGGTGTCGCAGGTCAGTAGGTGACGCCCCTCGGCGAGATCGGTTTCCGTCGTGGGAGCGATGACGATCCCGGACGAGGGGATCGCGTAGACGGTCGCACCGGATTCGCTGTTCGTGGTGGTGAGCAGGCCTTCGCGGGCGAGTCGGTCGAACAGGCCGCGGGCGAGGCGTCCGCCGTCGACCGGCGAGACGTCGAGCACACGGGAGGTCCAGCGGGCGTACCAGGACTTCGGCGAGGTGACCGGGTCGAGTCCGCCGTCGCGCGCCGGTTCGCTCGAACCGCCGACCTTCGGGTACGCCGGCGCGGGACGGCCACGGGGGAACGCTGGCATACCCTCGCTGCGAGGCCGCCCGGCCCAGATCGACCAGCGTCGTCCGTCTTCCATCCGGTACCGGGCGAACCACGGGTGGTCGATCGCGCCTTGGGTCCGCATTCGTTCCAGCACACCGCGGACCCACTGCACGAGCGTGGCGTCGTCGGGGCCTCGGGAGCCGAGCTTGTCCTGCCAGGAGACGCCCTGTAGAGCGGCGTGGGCGATTCCGGCCATTCGCTCAGGCTTCCCGGCTTCGACCGCGACAGCCACGGAACCGGTGAGTTCGAGGGTGCGACCGAGATGCGAGTTGAGCCCGAACTCCAGCGCGGCGTCGAGGGCGAGGCGCTTGCGGACTCGCGCCCGCACCGCGGCGGGCACGGATCGAAGGGTCTTCGCCTGCCAGAAGGGCGTGAACGACTCCCGGTCGGCGCAGTCGGGGGCGATGACGCGGTACCGGGCGAAGGGTTTGTCGCCCGCCTGCTGGATCACCTCGTCTACGAGCGCGTCGAGCGTGAGGGCACCCTCCGCGACCGCTTCGCGAAGCACGGAGCGCAGGGTGAGGGTGTGTGAGCGGGCCTGCACGAAGCCTGCCCGGTGGGCGGCATCCTGCACGGAGTCGGTGAAGACCAGGGCTTTCTTCTCGGCGGCGTCGAGGGCCGGCGAGCCGAAGAGAGTCGAGAGCGACACCGACAGCAGGGTGGCGACGGCGCTGCCGAGGAACCGGATGCCATCTTCCTGCCCGCAGGACGGGCAGGTGTCCTTGCGGCTCTGCTCGTCGGCGTCGGTGCCGACGTTGGTGAGCACCGGTAGCACCCACCCGTCCCGCAGGTCCCGGTCGTCGTCGGCTACGTCGGCGAGGAGTTCCCGGTTGCGCACCGAGAACCACACCAGCCCTTCGACCTTCTTGTCCTCATCGATGTGGATGGCGGCTTCGGCGGGGGCGTACAGCAGCGGGCGGAAGCGACCTTCCCTGGTCGCATGGTTGCGGCGGATGCCGTCGTCCTCAGCGGCGAGACTGTGGCCGACGGGGGCGAGGCCGATGCCCCAGCCGGAGCGGCCGCAGTGCCGGCAGTAGATCGCAGGGAATGAGGGCCGTACCTCTTCGCCGTCGGTGCCGGCGACCGGCGGCCCGTCGTCGCTCCATCGGAAGCGGGTGGTCGCGGCGGCGGCGCGGTCGATGCGGGTGAGTTCGCGTACCCAGAGGTGGACGTCCACCGAGAGGGCGTCGCGGCCGACGACGGCGCGGACATGGCCAAGCATGGCGAGCAGGTACGACAGCAGGGCTTCGGCTCGGGAGCTGTTGCCGTTGACGTAGCCGAGCACGCGGCCCATCAGGGTGTCGAGCGCGACGGCTTGCTCCGCCGTGCGCACGAGGTCCTGGACGAGGGGATGCGCACGACAGAGCGCCAAGAGCAACTCGGGGCTTGCGTCGGTGAACCGATCGGCTTCGACTCCGTAGAGGAGGCCGAGAACCGTGGGAGTAACCTCTTCCCCGGTCGGGTTGTGGCCGAGCGCACCGACCGCATCGACTGCCGCGGCAACGTCGAGCATGCCAATGTCTGCAGGGGCGAAGCCGGCGGCGGCGATGACCTCGGCGGCGTCGCCGATCCACTCGTCGAGGCTGAGCCGCGTCTCCGTGACGACCGCGTCGGCGTCGAACCGCTCGCCGAAGACCGTGTGGGCGAAGTCGAGCATCACCGTCGGGTCGCCCTTGTCGCCGAGAGTCGCCGACGTCGCTACCGGGGTGATCAGACCGAGCGGCCGGTTGCGGGCTGCCTCGTCGATCTGCGGGTCGTCGTCGCTCCAGTGGCTCTTGAGTGCCAGCCCGAGGCGGCGCAGAAGCATCGCCACGTCGGTGCCTTGCGCGCCGTCGTAGGTGTGGAATTCGTCGAGTACGACGTAACGCAGGCTCGTCGCCGACTGCTGCCACAGCTCCTGGTCGTCGGCGCGCAGCAGGAGCTGATCGAGCATCTTGTAGTTGGTGAGCAGGATGTCCGGCGCCGTGTCCC
Source organism: Micromonospora sp. S4605 (assembly GCF_003176715.1). Taxonomy (NCBI): domain Bacteria; kingdom Bacillati; phylum Actinomycetota; class Actinomycetes; order Micromonosporales; family Micromonosporaceae; genus Micromonospora; species Micromonospora sp. S4605. Next base: position 24,175 of record NZ_QGSW01000164.1, on the reverse strand, counting down.
GGATGATCCCCCGGTCGGTGATCAAGCCGTCGGAAGTGACGGCAGTGCGGGTCGGACCGGATTGGCCGGTGTAGAGGGCGGCGGTGAGGTCGGCCAGTTCGGCGTGGGTCGTGAGGAGCTTCGTCAGTCGCGCCGCCTGGTCGTTGGCGAGCGCGTTCATCGGATAGAGGATCATCGCCTTCGTCCCAGCCACGCCCTGGCGGCGGGCGCGCAGCACGTGGTCGAGGATCGGGTACAGGAACGCCTCGGTCTTACCCGAGCCGGTGCCGGTCGTGACCAGGGTCGGCGCCGGCCGGCGCGGCTCACCGCCGGCTGACGACGCCAGACGGGCGAACGCCGCCGCCTGGTGGCCGTAGGGCGGGAAGCCCTCGTACCACTCCAGCGTGTCCCGCCAGCCCTCGTCCGCGGGACGGAATGGCAGCCGGAGCCGCACGTACGGGCCCTTGAACATTCCGGACTCGGGATCCGAAAGGAACCGATCCAGGCTGTCGCGCGCATCCCCGTCGGTCAGCCCGAACGTCGTCGTCAGGTAGTCGACCAGGCTCTGCCGGATGCTGCTGGCCTGAAGCGTGGGGAGCAGGGCACTCACGAACGCTCCTTCAGCAGCCGCTCGAAGTGGGCGTACGCCTGCCGCATGTCCGCCTCCCGATCGAGCGTCACGAACGGCAGCTCATAGGTGTAGGTGTTGCCCGCCTGGTTGGTCGTGGTCCGCTCGTCCTTGGTGATCCGGTCTCCCCTCTTCCGCCAAACACTGAGTACCGAGTTCGGGACCAGCCGCCCATTGACGTCGTAGTGATACACATTCCGGTCGTAGCCGCTTAGGACGGCGAACTGCGTCCGGTAGATTGCGCACAGTTCGTCAGCGGTCACGCCGAGCATCAACGCCACCAACGCGTCGATCTCCGCCAGCGCCTGCCTTCGATCGGCGGCGATCCGCAACGGCGTATCAGCAGTCCACTGGGGACCTACATCGCCGAGTGGCTTGCGGCGCCCGTGCTCGAACCCTCCCGCCCATTCATAATTCACAAACGCAGCAGAATAGCAGTCTCGCCATAGGTCGGCATATGCGTCCACAACGCAGTTCAGTCGTAGGGTGCGCAAAATGAGGTCATTGCGCAATGAATGGCAAGGGGCGACTGGAAGCTGAGCGAATGTCCCCTGGTAAATGTTCCCTCTTGGGGCCGCACGGATCAAGAAGTCGGCGACCAAGGCGCTCGAAAACCCGGCCACTTCAGCGAGATCCTGGACCGAAATCTCGGGGGAGCCCGCACTCAAAATCGAATTGACGTGAGCCACACCTGGCGGAATGATGGCTGTGATCAATGTCCGCTCTCCGGTATTGGCTGCCATCTTCCGCCATGCGACTCGGTAGAAGTCATGCGCCGAATTCTGCTCCTCGTTGCTCCGATGCGCGTATTCGCGTCCATAGCGATGCCTGTCACCCGTCGGCTTGAAACTGGTGACGGGGATGTTGTCCGGCGGTAGCGTCTCGAAGTCCGTAGGCGACCAGTCAAGATTGTGCAGCATGGTCTCGTTCGGCGTCTTGTATATTGGCGTAGAGACAAAGATGTGCGGACCTTGGAGGATCACCTCACCCCACGATGCCGGTGCCCCCCACTCCAACTCAATGTAGCCCTTCTTCCGGTCGGTGGTCTCATTCCACCCTCCGGAAAATTGCAGTCCCAGCCCATCAACCCGCTCGGCAGAAGACAGTTTGTCGAGCGCCGAGGCGGCGGAGCGGTTAACTGCATAAACCATACGGGTCTGACTTACCGGCACGTTGGGCCGCTCTAGGATTGAGTGCCAGGTTGCCAACGTCTGATCGATAACGGTAGTGATCCGGTTTCGGTGTGGACGCAGGTCCCAATTGCCATCCGGATCCTTGAGTCCAGGCTCCGGCCCGGAACCATCGTGGTCAAACGACCGCATCGCTGTGTCAGGGTGATAGAGCGAGGTCGCCATGAGAAAGCGTACCTTGTCTCGGTTCGCGCCGTAGACATGGACTCCATAAGCAACGTGGTGGTCGATTTCGAAGAGCTGTAGCTCGTTCGCGAACTGCCAGTGGCGGCGCAGGCGGCGATAAGTTGCTTCGCGGAGGAGGCCCGCCTTCTCATCGGTGAAATGCGTCTCCGGGTGGATCAGCCCAATAGTGCCGCGCTGTGCGGCGTGGCGCCAGGTTTGCTCCATGAAACAGCGATAAAGGTCAGGCCGCAGTCCCTGTAGATGCGGGAACTGCGCCAGACTCGACACGAACTCCCGAGTTGTGGTTAGGCTGGCGGCCATGTCGGCGTAGAACTCTGGGGAAGTAGGGAGGGCAAACGTCTCATCGCGCATTCGCGCTTCGGTTGACTGCGACAGCTTGCCGTTCAACTCCCACCGTGGGTCGAACTCGGCCAGGGCCGCCTTTTCGTCAAAGTCCGGGCGCACCCATGGTGGATTACCGACCTGAAGGTCAAAGCCGCCGTGGGCGAAAACGGTGGCGAAGTCGAGGTTCCAGTGAAAGAAGCCCTGCTGCCCCGCGATGCGCTCACACACCACCAACCACGGGTGCTCCCGTAGGGCGTACTCCACCGGCAGTGCGTTCGCGAAGGTGAGTTCCAATTCCTCGGCGCTGTTCAGCTCGTCCCAGCCTGCGCCGCCGGCCAGCGTCTCCCGGGGCAGGGACTTCTTGCGCACCTCCGGGCTGCGGCCCAGCAGCGCCTGCAACGCGGCGATCCATTGCGCCAGCGTGGGCGGTTCCGCCCGTACGCCATACACTGTCGTGGTCTCGGCGGTAAGCGGCCAGAACCACAGCGCGGTCCAGGCGTCCATCACCCGCCGCAACCGCTGGTAGGCGCCATTAGGATCGGCGAGCGCCTGCTCGATCTGCTCCCGCTGCACTGTCCCACCGGAGGGCAGGTCGTCGGCGCCCCACACCGGGATGGCGCGACGGATCTCCTGCTGGGCGATCTGGAGCCGACGATACGCGATCTGCCACAGCACCTCGACCCGGTGGGCCAGCTCGACCACGGCGTCGACCTGTTGCTTGGTCGGCTTGGCCTTCACCGCGCGTCGCCAGTCCTTGAGGCGCTTCGCTGCCTCACGCGCCAGCGCGGTGGCCTCTTTGGCATCGGCGGCCGCTCCCCAGCCCTCGGCTGGCAACAGGAAGTGATGGATGCCGTCCGAGGCGACGCGGCCGGCCTCGATGTCCTCGACCAGGGCCGTCAGGGGCACGTCCCTGGGTATCGTACCCAGCCAGGACTTGTCGCTGACCTGGCTGCGTCGGTAGACGGCCCGGCCGGCGCCGATCAGGGAGTTTCCGCGGCGCAGGTGCAGGCCGAACCACGGGGCGGCCAGACCCTCGACCATGGTGTCGAGCCAGAGAGAGATTTCGGCCAGCTCGACGGCGGTCGCGTTCAGGTCCACGCCATACACGTTGTGCAGCGCCAGGTAGGCCTTGACCTCCTGAAGGCGGCGCGGGTACTCGTCCGGGTCGATGCGCTCGCCCAGCTCGGCCTGGCGGCGCTTCAGGTACTGCTCGGCGAGCTGTCGCACTGCCTCGATGGCGAACGCGCCCGATCCGAGCGCCGGCTCGCAGACGGTCAGCTCCAGGATCTCGGCCGCCGTCGTGGTCCGCCCGTCCTGGTCTAGCAGCTCCTCCAGGGCTTGCCCGACGGTGAAGCGGGTGAGCACTTCGGGCGTGTAGTACGACGCTGACTGCTGCCGCTCTCGCCCTGCCAGACGGAACACGAAACTGCCCTTGTGGTGTACCACCGGCTGCGGCTCGCCGGTCACTGGATGCGGGGTCTTGACGAAGTCGGCTGCCGAAATCCCCTCCGCCCGCTCGACCGGCACCACCCACGAGCCCTTGGACGCGTCACCGTTCTTGGCGACCTCGTAGAGGTCGGTCTCTGCGAAGAAGCCGGTGTAGGACATCAGGCCCTCGTAGACCGCGCCGAGCTGGTTGATGCCCAGCTCTGCGTACGAGATGAAACCCCGGTCCTTGCCCCGTGCCTCCTTGCTGAGCAGCAGGTGGGTGAGGACCTTCTGCATCGCCTGGTTGCCGAGCCCCACCGCGTCGATGTGCGCGGTCGCTTCCGGCCGGAACAGGTCGGCGCGCAGCGCGTTGAACGTCAAGCCTTGCGCGGTCGTAGGTCCCTCGCTGTCTTCGTCCTCTACGACGGTCGTGGCCGGGGAGTGGCCGGAGTCGACCAGCCGGAACAGCACGCCGAGCGAGTCGTAGAGGTGGGTGCCGTTCTGGGCGCGCGGCGTAGCGAGCTCCACCTGCACCAGCTCCCGCAGCCGGTCCAGGCTGTAGCCCTGGTCGTACTCCGGCGCGCCCACCGGCAGCACCCCCAACTCGGGTGATGCCTCGGCGTACAGGAGGAACAGGATGCGGTAGAGGAACCGCAGTGACTGCTTCGCCAGCGGTTGGGCCTCACTCGCCGGCAGCGGATCGAGGCCTTGGTCGCGACGGCGGTTGACGACCTCGTTGGCGATGATCTCGATGGAGAGGCGAACCCCATCGCGCAGATCCTTGGAGACGCCGACGGTGTGCTTGACGGAGGCGTCGAGGATCCCGTGCCACCACAGCTTGCCGTCCGCGTCCGGAGCGATCGACTGGGCGCAGAGGCAGGTCAGCGCACGGTCGATCTCACCGCCTTTCTTCGCGTCGTTGCGCTCACACACGAGCTGAACGTCGACGGCGAGGTAGCGCCCCTCGGCCCAGCGCTCCCGCTCCGCGAGCAGCGCCCATCGACCGGCCAAAACGAGGACCAGGTCCGGGGCCTCGTCAGCGACGAAGAGCGCCGACACCAGCCGGGCGGCCGACTTCAGCTCGTCGCCGTCCTCGGTGAGCTGCACCGGTTCGCGCAGCGTCACCGCATCGCGGGCCATCAGCTCCTCGACGGTGGTGACCGGTCGTGCGGAGACGACGACCAGCGGCGCCCGATCCGTGATGCCAGGCGACGACACCCGCCACAGCGGTCCCTGCTGGTCGAGGACGAGACCATGCCCCCTCAGCTCGAGCACATCGAGAAGCTGGTCGTGCAGCCCAGCGGCAAGGTCGTCGGGGTTGCGGCCGTCAATGCTGCGTTCCTCGCGGACCTCGGAGCGCTCGGCCGGGTCGAGCAGTTCGGCCAGCGTCGCCAGCTCGGCCTCGAGCTTCTGCCGGGCGTCGATGAACCGCGACCGCGGCGTCTCCCGGCCCGCCTTCGCCTCGGCGTCCCACTCGTCCCGGCGCTTCTTGACCTCCGCGCCGAACGACTCGCCCTTCGCCTCTGTGGTGAAGTAGTGCTCCGAGATCCAGCCCTCACCGACGACGATCGCGTCAGACCCACTCACCACTTGCCACCTTCCGTGTCCGGCACGACCATCAGCAGCGGCCGTACGAGCTGCCGGTCGGGTGCCATCGCCTGCACCAGCGCCCGCTCCTGCTCCACACTCGTCCTGCGCTGCTTGAGATCGCTGCGCTGGATGAGCACATCGGCGTCGGCGTCCCAGAGGTCCAGCCGCCGCGTCCAGTCCTCAACCCGCTGCGCCGCGTCCCGCTCCGCCGCCTTGAAGACATTGAGCAGGTGGCGCTCCGCCTCGTGCACGGCAGGAGCCACCAGCTGGCTCAGTGCCTCCACGTCGGCGACCGGCGTCGGGTTGTTTCGTGCGGTGTCCCAGCCGAGCGCGCGCAGGGCAGCCCGAGCCGACTCGTGTGGGGAGATCAGCGTGAAGGACGGATTCTCGGGTGTCGGAAACTCCGCGGTCAGCCAGGCGGTGGAGACGACCTGGCCGCGCCGGTTGGTCAGCGTGCCCAGCAGCAGCACTGTCGGAGCGTCGACGGTGCCGCGTACGGCGAAGACCTCGTTGCGGCCCAGCGCCGCCAGTGCCCGGTCTGCCGCCCAGTCCAGCACGGGGTGCAGCGGGCTCAGGTAGTGGGCGTCCGGCCAGGAGATCTTGTCTTCGCGCCGCGCGGCGGCCAGCCGGTCCTTCCCGCGTGCCTGGGTCGTGGCGAGCACCAGCCGTTCGGTGACCTTGCGCTCGGCGAGGTAGGTCTGCGGCAGCACCTCTAGCCGCTGCACCAGGTCCGGGGGCGGACTCAGCTCGACCGTGCCGAAGGCCTTGTCGCGCCGCCAGCCCACACCACCACGGCTCACCGGGGCAGTCGGGTCGATGAACGCCTCCTGCAACGCGTCTTCCAGGTACGAGACGTCGTCGTCGTAGAGGCCCGAGTCGAGGTCGAGGCCACCTTCCGGCCGATCCTTGGCCGGCTCGGCGGCGGGCTGCTCGCTCAGCGCGTCGAAGAGCTGGGCGAACATGGCCGCCACGTCGTTGCCGGCTGCGACCGCCGCGACTGGGCGTACCACGTCATCGAGTTGCTTCTTGCCGGCGAGGACGTCGCGGATCTCGTCCTCCTCGCCCTTGACGTCGTAGCGCCCCATCAGCGAGGCGACATCGCCGAGCGCGCTGTGCGCCTCGTCCTCCTTCTCCACCAGCTTCGCCAGGATCCGTACGTCCCCGGCGAAGCGCTGGCTCGTCGGGTCCAGCAGCAGTGCCGTCACCCGCGGCGGGTGCTTCTGCCCGTACCGGTCGATACGGCCGTTGCGCTGCTCGATGCGGATGAGGCTCCACGGAATGTCGTAGTGCACCAGCTCGTGGCACTGCGCGTGCAGGTTGACGCCCTCGGAGGCCACGTCACCGGTGACGAGCACGCGCACCGGGGCCTGCTCCTGCTTGAAGGCCTCCACGATGCGCTGCTGCTCGTCGTCGGCCAGCCCGCCGTGCATAATCTGCACCGCCTCGGCAGGCAGGCCGACGTCCTTCGGCAGGTTGCGGTGCAGCCAGCGCAGAGTCTCCAGGCGCTCGGCGAACACGACCACTCGGGCGGGAGAGCCGCGGCCGACGCCGCAGTCCTTCAGATGCGCCACGAGCCGGGTGTACTTGGCCGAGGGCTGCTGCAGCGTCTTCTCGTTGAGCGAGGCGAGTCGTTCCAGCGCATGGCGTTCGCGTGCCTGCCGCTCCGGATCGCCCTTTTCGTCCTTGCCGAGCCGGTTCAGTCGTGCGTCGATCGTCTCCCTCAGGGCGGCGGGGGAGGAGAGGAACGCCTTGGCGAGGGTCCAGGGGAAGAGTGAGGCGTTCTGCCCGGAGTAGGGGCTGCCGCCCCTGCCGGGCCAGAGCCACGTCTGCTCCAGTTCCTCGGCGACGGCGTTCTCGGCATGCGTCGCCGGCACGAGTACGTTGTTCGGTTCCTGCCGTTCCGCCCAGTCGGCACCGACGACCTGCGCGACCTCCGGACTGTGTCGATGCCGGCGCACCACCAGCCGCCGCACCTCGTCCGGCACGAGCGCGCCGTCCGGCTTGACGGCCGACGGGTCCAGCAACCGGATCAGCTCGGCGAACGACTCCGCCCGGCCGTTGTGCGGAGTCGCCGAGGCGAGGACCAGCGCCTCGGTGTTACGTGCCAGCAGCCGCGCCAACCGGTTGTTCATCGTCGTGGCGTTCGCCAGGTTGTGCGACTCGTCGATGACGACAGCGTCCCAGCGCTGCTTGCGAAGGCTCGCGACGTACCGGTCGGACTTGAGCGTGTCGATCGAGATGATCGCGCGCTTGTAGTAGGTGAACGGGTTGCGGGTGGCCGGCAGCTTCTGCCGCACCCGCTGGATGCCGGCCGAGTCGAGCCGGACGAACGGCAGCGCGAACCGCGTCCAGAGCTCGTGCTGCATCTGCTCCAGCACATGCCGCGGCGTCACGATCAGGATCCGGTCGCCGCGGCCACGGCGAACCAGCTCCGCGAGGATCATGCCGATCTCGAGCGTCTTGCCGAGACCGACCGCGTCGGCGAGCAGGATCCGGGGCCGCAAGTTCTCGGGGTCGAGCGCCTTGCGTACCGCCGACTGCTGGTAGCTCAGCGCGTCAGCCAGGCCCCGCGTCGCCACGGACAGCGAGCGTTCGCCAACGGGAACAGCGGTCTTGCGGATCGTCGATTCCAGCCATAGCCGTGCCGTGCGGTATCGCGGGCTGCTGTCGGCCACGACCTCGGCCTTCGCCGGGTCCAGCGGCTTCACCTGGTCGAGACGGGTGTAGAACGATGCGCTCGTGTCGCGGACCAGTTCGCCGAGGCCTTGGACGTGCACAACGGTGCCGTCCGCGGTTTCCTCGGTCGCGAGGACGAGCCACTCCTCGTCGCGGATCACGACCACCGACCCTGGCGCGAGCGCCTCACGGGCGTCGGGCTTGGTTGCCGTCACAGGCGCATTCTCCGTCTTCGAAACGTTACTGCAAGTTATGGTGCCGCCGGTCGTAGCCTAGCTTCGGATGATCTTTCGTGACTTCCCCGGATTGGTTGTAGCCATGGACCGAAAGTCCACCCTGCCAGCACCGCTGGACGCCGCAACGTCGGCCCGGTTCGGGCGGATGCCAAGGGCCTCCACCAAGCCGGAGCTGGCGCTGCGTCGTGAACTGCACCGCCGCGGGCTGCGGTTCCGGGTCAACCCCCCGGGGCTGCCTGGCCGCCCCGACGTGGCGTTCACCCGGGCGAGGGTCGCCGTCTTCGTCGACGGTTGCTTCTGGCACCGCTGCCCCGAGCACAGCACCCTGCCCCGCAACAACCGGGAGTGGTGGCTCGCGAAGCTCGAGCGCAACGTCGTCCGTGACCGCGCCAAGGACGCCGCCCTCGCCGAACTGGGCTGGACCGTGTTGCATGTCTGGGAGCACGAGGCCCCTGACGCCGCCGCCGATCGCGTCGAGGCCGAGTGGGCGCGGCGGGTCCGATCCATCACCTGACTTGCATGCGGAGGTAACCGCCAGCGCCGAACAGCACCTTGCGGTCCAGGAACCGGTTGAAGAACCGGCACGACGGCTCGCCCAGGTGCACGCACGCGCTGCACGCCCCACTGCCGCGGCTGCATCCCGGGTCCAACGGACAGCGGTGCTCCGCGTCCACGAACGCGTTCAGCAGGTCGTCGAGGTTCGACTCGAAGACCGCCTGCATGCCGCCGAGGACGAAGTCGCCGCGGGCGGCGGCGTAGACGAAGAATCCCAGATGCCCAGGCACGAGGTATTCGCTCAACGCGTCCCGTTCGATGCCCGAGAACACCGCCGCTTGCCGGATGAACCGGTGCGCGTAGGTATGCACCAGCTTGAGCACGTCGGTGCCTGCCGTGTCCGTCGATGGGCTGTCGCGTTTGGTAGGCACCAGCGCCGACTGTAGGACCGCGACCCGCGCCGCCACCGGGTCCTTGTCTCCGGCAGCCCAGCCCGGCAGTTGGTGACCCCGCCCCGCCAGCCAGGTCGCGACGCGCACCGGATCCAGGCGCACCAGGAACGCCTCGGTCTCGGCCAGGTTGCCGTACAGCCGGTAGCCGCCCTTTTTGCGTCGGAACGGCACCAGCCGGCACTTCGTCGGGTCGTCCTCACCGCGGGTGTAGCCGTACATCGCGTTGAGCACCGGGAACCGGTCGACGAGGTCCAGGCCGTCGATCCCCGCTCGGGCGAGCGCGGCCGGGTAGCTGTTCCGGTATCGCACGTCGAGCGCGTCGCCCGGCGTGGCGCTGCGGAGCGCTGTCGTCGGCGTCCGGCTTTCCGCGAGCGCCATCGCGATGTCGACAGCCTCTCGCTCCGCCTCCTCGCGCCGCTGTGCCGACAGGCGGTCGATGGGGTGGTCGCCGGGCTTGGCGAGTTGTCCGCCCTTTTCGGCCATGTCCGCCATCGTCTCGGCGAACGTCGGGTCGATGCCGCCGGCGATCAACTTCTTGAGGAACTCCTCCCTCGTCTGCTTCGCGGTCACGTCCCCGGGCCCCGTTGCGGTCAGGCCTTCGACAACCCAGATAAGCGCCTTGCGGGCGCCACCAGCGAGCTTGAGGGCCTCACGGTGCTCCGGCCGCGGCGGGTTGATCAGCACCATGCCCCGCGGCGTGTAGACCGCGCGGGCCTTGTGCACGTTCCAGCGGATGGAGCCGTTGCCGCAGGCACAGGGGCGGTTGAAGCCGAGACCCTGCATCGTGAGGGTGTTGCAGACAGGGCAGACGAAGGTGATGTCGGCGGCCTTGGCGCTTTTCGGGATGACGACCTTGACGTCGTCGTGCGTGGCGCACCGCCGGATCCACGGTGTGATGATCGCGCCGCAGTCGTGGATGCCGACGAAGTGCAGTTGGCCCCACTTGCGCTGCCCGCACGCGCACCGTCGCTCGATCGACTTTCCAATGCGCTTGCAGGCCCCGCACAGCCAGACCTGGGGGTACCGCTCGACCGTGACCCCGCGCCGCTCGTCAAGTTCGACGACCTCGACGGGTGCGTTGCGCAGCAGGTCGTCGCCCATACCGCCGTCGGTGTCGTGCGCGATCCACGCTCCGACCTCCCGCAGCAGGTGCCTGCGCACGAGGTCGGTATCGACCTCGATGGGGCTCGGTGCCGACCATTCGGCGACCCGGTAGACGGCGCCCCGCAGGTCGACCGTCTGGTCGGGCAGGAACGTACGCAGGATCTGACTGCCGCTACGGGATCCCAGGATCGTCATGTCGTCCGCCTGTCAGTCGTGGATGGGAGCGCTGGCCTCGACGTCGCGCAGGCTCGTCATCGGGGAACGGGGGCCGAGTTCGCTGACGAACGTGGCCTTGATGGCGGGATCTTCGAGGTCGGCGAACCAGGCCTGCACCCACTCGGCGATCTGCTCGCGGTGTACCGAGTCCTCGGGGCCGTCGAGCCCCAGGACCGTCGCGACGGCCGCGGCCTCCTCAGCAGGAGTCATGCCGGCGCCGCGCGCATAGTCACGTAGCTTCGCCGGCGTGCTCAGCCGCTGCTTGCTCGCCGGTTCGCGGATCATCAACGTCCGCGCGCCGACGACCCCGGCGATCGTGAGATCCAGGACCCGCCGGCTGCGGCGTGTGATCGGGATCGGGTCGACGAATCGGTCGCCCTGGCGCACGTACTGCTCGAACTGTCGGAACGTCTGCGCGTCCCGCTCCCGGCCGATCTTGTGCAGGACGTACACCAGGCCGGGGTACTTGCGGCCCACCCGGGCGGTGGTCTGGATGAACTCCGCGGTCGTCAGCGGCAGGCCGAGCATCACCATGGTGTTGAGCCGGTTGACGTCGACGCCGTGCGAGAGCATCGAGCTGGCGGCGACGACGTGGATACGCTCGGCGAAGTCTTCCTCCGGCTTCTCCAGCCGATCAAGGATCTCCCGGACATCGTCGAACTCGGTCTGGCCCGTGAGCTGCTCGATGTTGATGCCCTCGACGGTGTTGTTGCTGCCAAGGCTACGTCCCGCGGCCTCCACGTCATACAGCGTCGTTCCGTAGACGACGTCCGTTCCGTAGAGGCTGATGAGCAGGGCCGCGTGCTTCGGGTCGACGCCGGCTTCTGCGCACACCTTCGCCGGGTCGTTCACGAGTTCCCGCACGCACCGCTGCAAGGCGTCGAGGGTGCGGTCGCTGACGTGCTCCAACGTCACGCCCCGCGGCGCGACGGCCACGAACCGGCGCAGCGGTTCCGTGGTCGGCGACGTCCAGAACGACTCGCCCGCCCGGGGACCCGGCTGCGGGAACACTCGCCCCTCGCGCTGGTAGAGGACGTCGACCTGCCGGTCGTACCCGGTCAGCGTCGCGCTGCTCGCTACGATCTTCGCCCTCGTGCCGCACAGCTCGCGCTGCAGGTGGTCCAGGAGGCTCTCGTAATGCGAGTCCACCGCGCCGAGGCTGTCGCGCAACAGGTGCAGCTCGTCCTGCAGCCGCAGCGACGGCCCGAACCGCTTCGGATCCATCGGCAGCGGCTTGAGAGCCTTCCCACCCTGACAATTCGGCACCAGGCAGCCGTTCGGCGTCGTCGACCGCTCGGCATAGGTGAAGCCGTGCCAGGGCACGGGGCACACCTTCTGCGGCGGGCCGACGAGACCGCGCATCGCCTGCTGCAGACCGATCGAGGCCGCCTTGTCCAGCGTGCCGACCACCACCGTCGGCAGGAACCGGAAGACTTCCTGGTCGACGACGTACATCGGCAGCGCCTGCCCCTTCCAGGGACAGGCCGCATTCGTGCAGCGGTGTTCGAGCTTCCACCGCTCGCGATTGAACCGCATCTGGAGTTTCTCGTCCCGGCAGAACGGGCAGTGAAGCAGCACCTGATACTTGTCCGGCATTCCCGGACTGTCCGGGGTGACGTCGTCGCCGTCCGTCTTGGGCACGATCTTGTTGGGCGTGCCGGCCCTGCCTACGAGGAAGCCCAGGCTGAACGGGCTGCCCTTGATGCCCTCCTCGTTGCGCACCAACTCGGCACCGGCGAGGGCGTCGGCGAAGCGCTGGGTCTGCTGCAGGCTCAGCAGCCGCAGCGGGAACCGGGACCACGCCGTGACGCCCATGGCCTTGCCCGTGAGTCGGTCGAAGAACGCCGCCGTCAGCAGCAGCCCAAGGTACGTCTCCGTCTTGCCGCCACCGGTGGCGAACCACACCGTGTCGACGTAGCGCGCCTCGTCGTCGGGCTCTGCGAGGAACCGGACGGTCGACAGCAGGAAGCCGACCTGGAACGGCCGCCACGCGGTGTATCCGCGTCCCTCGGCGCTGCGAGCGATCGCCTTGTTCATGAGCTTAAACGCCCGCAGAATCTCCGGGCGGGTCTGCAGCAGCTTCAGACCCTTCCGCAGGCGGTCCAGCTCGGCGAACACCTTCGTCGCCTCCCGGTCCGCCTCGGCGCGCATCATCGCCGTCCATCCCTCGGCCGCCTGCCTCGCGTCCAAGGCCGATGGCGACCAGTGCGTGCCGTCGTAAGCGGCGAGCGCGTCGACCAGCTTGGCGAGTTCGGGTAGTGGGTCGGTCGCCAGGGTATGAAACGACAGATCCGGCTCCTGGTACGCGCCGTTCCAGTACTGGGGCCGGTAGGTCTGAACCGACACCGTGTCCGACGTGCGGAACGCTCCGGACGGCAGCACCTCCACACCGACGTTCACCCCGTACGCCAGCACCTCACGGTCGTAGCGGAAGCTGTCCGGCAGGGCCTCCAACTGGAACGGCACGGTCGGAAGGCCCGAGACCTCGAGTTGGGTCTCGTACAGGTGCGGGTCGGTCAGCCCCGGCGCCTTCTCCGGACTGGTGTTGACCAACTGCACCACCAGCTCGGTCTCCCGGTGCCAGTCCTCGACGTCGACCCGGACCTCGGCCGACAGGCCCGGCGCACCCACCGCCGCGAACGCCTCCTCGAGCTGCTTGGCGCCGAACGCTCCGCCCTTGGCGTCGATCAGCACCGACACGACCTCCTCGACAAGGCCGCTGCGCCACCAGCGCCGGTCCGGGTCCGGCCCGTCCTTCGAATCCTTCACCCATGCCCGGGACCGTACGGTCACCGTCATCGACCACGGCGGTGCCGACGCCGGCCGCAGCCGGATGCCGATCGCGCAGGGGTCCAACCGCTCCGACCGCTCGTCGGCCGCACCCTTGAGAACCTCGTCCTCGCAGGCGAGCCGGCCCAGCCAGAACGTCCCCGACGGCGCCACCTCCAAGCGCTCCAGCCCGTCGCCGCGGCCCGCCGCCACCACCCGACGGTCGAGCCAGGCGACGAACGCCTCGCACGCCTGCTCCTGCGACTGGACCCCGTTACCGCTCATGACGCCGTCCTCCCCACGGAACCACCGGACCAGCCGGCCTTCCGATTGTCGCCCAGGTACGACCACAGCCCAGCTGCCTCTCCGCTCTCCCGGAGCTTCGCCAGTGACTTGCTCTGGATTTGCCGGATGCGCTCGCGGGTGACGCCGTAGTCGACAGCGATGTCCTCCAACGTCTCCTCCTCGCCCGTGCCGAGGCCGAACCTGCGTTCGACGATGCGGACCGCGCGCTCCGGCAGGATGGTCCTGAGCGTCCGCGCCATGTCCGCGTGGAACCGCGCGTGAAGGACGATCTCCGCCGGGTCGGTACGCCCGTCGCGCTCCTCTTCGCGTGCCAGGACGTCCGACAGGCGAAGATCTCCGTCGTCTCCAAGAAGCGCGTCGAGGCTGCGAACCGGCTGCATGAGATCGAGCGCCCACTGCACCTTTCCCGGCTCCATCCCGGTCATATCGGAGATCTCGGCCAAGGAGGGCTCCCTGTCGAGCCGCGCGGTGAGCTTCGAGACCGCCCTTCTCACCTTCTGCAGCTGGTCGTGGACGTGAACGGGAACCCGGATCAGCCTGCCCCGGTCGCCGATGCCCCTCTCGATCGACTGCTTGATCCACCACGTCGCGTAGGTGGAAAACTTGAAGCCCTTCGACCCGTCGAACTTGTCCGCCGCGCGCATCAGGCCCAGGTTGCCGTCCTGGATCCGGTCAGCGAACTCGACACCGCTGAACTCGTAGTGCCGGGCCTTGGCAATCGAGACCACGAGCCGCAGGTTCGCGCAGACCAGCTCGGCGTGCGCGCGCCGCCCAGCAACGGCCCGGGTCTGCAGGCTCCGCCGGACGGTCCGTGCCAGCCGGCCGTCGCCGGCCGCGTCCAGTTCCTCCTGGGCGGCGATGCCATCCGAGATCAACGACCACAGCTCGACCTCCCGCGAGGCATCGATCAGCGGATACCGGCTGATCGCGCGCAGGTACTGACCGACCGAGTCTCCGTGGAACTCGTAGCCCTTGGGTGCGGCTCGCCTCGGTCGTACGTCAGTGGGGTCGGGCAGGTCGACCCCAGCCTGTTCCAAGAGGGCCAGGAGTTCGCCGTGTTGGGCGGGGGAGAGTCTGCGCTTCGTGGCCAACACTGCCACCTCGGCCCGGGTGAGCTGCCCTCCCGTACGGGCCCAGTCGCCCAGAAGGTCGTCGAGCGCGCGGCCCACGAGGTCGTCGGCGGCCCGCGGTGCCGGAATCTCCGGCTCCTCCTCCCCGAACATCCACGCGAGGTCGTCGTCCGGCGCGTTGGCCTCGGCCGACTCCGCCGTGGTGTACGGCTCGCCTGTCCCCGGTGCCCCGATGGGGCCGAGCACGGCGGCGACGGGCTCGTCCGCGGCGAAATCGTCGTCGGTCCCGTCGGCCTTTGCGGCCGCCACGAAAGTCTCAGGGGCGGCGGTGACATCGTGCTGCGTCAGGGCGACGAGCAGCGCGTTGACGTCGCGGTGGGTCAGGCGGTGGCGGGCGACGAAGTCGGCGACGAGGGACTGGGTTTGACGGTCGCCGCGACGGTCGAGGATCGTACGCAGCTCATTCACCAGGGCGCCGGTGACGCGCGTCGGGCCTACCGAACGCGGCGCCAACGATCCTGCCGACGACGCCATGACCGCCTCCTCGTTGCTGGGAGGCCCCATCCTAGGGACCAAGTCCGACAGAACTCGCCATTGGAACAAATGTTCGACCACGCGGCCTGCGTGTCACCGGCCACGTCCCCGGCCCGTTTCCACCCTGGCAACGGCAATCTGCAGGTGGGGACACCCGCGAAGTTCTCCTCGTCACTACAGGCGCGTTCGCGCCATCGAGGGCGCTGTGATCCGGGAAAGGGCAGCTGGCCGATCGTTGATGCGACGCGGCCCACGCAGGCCGAGCCTCGGGCAGCGTCGACGACCGTTGATTCACTACAGTCCCAGCATGGCCGCCCGACCCGTCACGATCTCCGCCGTCGACCTCTTCTGCGGCGTCGGCGGGCTCTCCCACGGGTTGCAGGACGCCGGCATCCACGTCGCCGCGGGCGTCGATCTCGACCGCACCTGCGACTACCCGTACCGCACCAACATCCGGGCACCGTTCCACCGGCGCGACGTCCGCGACATCACCGTTGACGAGCTGGCCGCCATGTGGCCCACCAAAGCCGTCCGCGTCCTCGCCGGATGCGCACCATGCCAGCCGTTCTCGTCGTACCGCCGCGGTGTCGACACTTCGCAGGAGGCCCAGTGGCCCCTCGTCGACGAGGTCCGCCGGCTGGTCGAAGGCACGCTGCCCGAGATCGTCACGATGGAGAACGTTCCTCGCATCGGAAGCACACCGATCTTCGCGGACTTCGTCGCGCGCCTGCGGAAACTCGGGTACTGGGTGGACTTCGACTCGTGCTACTGCCCGGCGTACGGAGTTCCGCAACACCGCCGACGGATGGTCCTCGTCGCCTCCCTGCTCGGCGACATCGCCGTGCCCAAAGGTGCGATCGCGCCAGCCGACTACGCCACCGTCCGCCAAGCCATCGGCACCCTGCCCCCCGTGGGCAATGGAGAGACCCACCCCGACGATCGTCTCCACAAGAGCCGGACCCTGAACGAGCTCAACCTCGAACGCATCAAGCGGTCCAAACCGGGCGGCACCTGGGAGGAGTGGCCCGAGGAACTGCGGGCCCCCTGCCACCGCAAGGCGTCGGGGGCTACCTTCCGCAACGTCTACGCCCGTATGGTCTGGGACGAGCCGTCCCCGACGATCACCACCTTGGCGTACAACTTCGGGGCGGGCCGGTTCGGGCACCCCGAGCAGGATCGAGCCATCACCCTCCGCGAAGCCGCGAATCTGCAGAGCTTCCCGCCGGGCTACGAGTTCGTGGCGCCGGGGGAGCCGGTACAGTTCGCGCCACTCGGCCGGCTCATCGGCAACGCGGTACCGCCCCGGCTCGCCTCGGCAGTGGGAGATGCCATTGTCGAGCACGTGCGAGCGATCAAGGGCGCTGTACGGAAGGCTACCCCGAGTACGACCGTGCCTGCGTCGCTCTGAGACCGATTGCGCCGCTGCTCGCGCGGTGGTTTACGCAACAACCGCGCTCAAGTCGTCCGCGTCCCGCGGTACACGTGGGTTCGGTGCCAGTCGAGGTAGGCGCGCTGGGGTGGCAGAGCGTCGGCGGGCAGGAGGAGCCGTTCGGCCAGCGGCGGCCGGCCGAACGCTGCGTGTAGGGCTGGGTCGGCGTCGACCCTGCGGTGCAGGTCGGTGTGGATGTGGATGCGCAGCCCGCCGTTGACGGTGAGCAGACCGGTGTCGAACGCGACGTCGTGCGTCGGGCAGGCGGTGAGGCCGTTGGCGACGTCAAGGCGTTCATGGGGGTCGCTTTCCCGCCACGGCTTGATGTGAGAAGCGACGAGCATCCGCGCGGCCCGTCGGTCATCGACGGTCACGGCGAGGCCGCAGAACACGCAGCGGTGGCCGTGATTGCGCAGTACGTCGCGGGCGAAGCGGTGCTGCCCGACACGCGCTGCGGCGATCAGAAGCAGCTCGGTCAACTGGTCGGTGACGTCAGGGTGCTCCGTCTGGACGGCGTCGACAATGTCGGTGTTACTCAGCTCGTCCTGGCCGAGCAGGATCAGCGGCGCGTCGTCGTGTTCCAGGTACAGGAAGTCGGGCAGGTCGTCCTCCGTGACACCGACGTCGCGGGCCGCCCGCACGACGATTCGGTACACGGTCGCCAGCTCGTCCTGACCGCCGAGCAGACGGGCGGCGACTTCCACCTCGTGTCGGGCGCCGTTGCGGCGGCTGCCGTCGAGATTGGCCATCTTCGCCAGGATGCTGCTGTTTGGGCGTTTGAACAATCGGGCCAGGCTGGGGACCGGCTCCTCGGCACGGTGCGCCGTTGACCCGCCGTAGCGGCGGTGGTTGACCAGCAGGCTCGCGGCCAAGCACAGCAGCGTCTCCACCGGGGTGAAGGCGACCTGCCGGCCGCCTTCGACCGCCCACGGGCGCACGACGATCGAGCGCCATTGCGCACGGGCCACCGACGGGCTGATCGCGAGATAGTCCGCCGCCGTAGGCATCCACCCTCCCACGCGAGCGAGTCAACAGCACTCAGCGTAGATCATCAGCGGATCGGCGTACCGCGCATTCTTGGCGCGGCCGCGTGCCATGCTTCCATGTCGCGATCTGGCCGGCACCAGTGGCGCCGGGTCAGGACCCCTCCCCAAGCCAAGCGCAATGCGCACCTTCGACATCCACGTCGAGGTGGTGGCTGCCAGCCGAGCTGAGAAGCGAGGACGTCGCGGCACAGCAGCGCCAGCACCGCTGAGCCTGAGACCGGTCGAGTGCTGGTCCGTGGTCGGTCGTCGTCTGTCGGTATTCGGACACGAGTATTGCTTGGATCCGTACGGCTGCGTATGCCTGGAACCTTATGACGGCTGCATGGTTGGTCCGGGCCGGTCGCTACGGCGAGCGCGAGGCGGACGCTCTGGAACAGTCCCTGGTCATCGCAGGCTGGCCCGAAGTGGGCGACCTCTCTCAAGTGGCGACCCGCAGAGAGTTGCATGCTCTGGTGCGCGCCGCGTACCCGAACCGGTCACGGACGGTCGTCGCCAACTGGACCGGGCAGCTGTGGCGACTCCTTCGGGTTATGGAGGTGGACGACTACGTCGCCATCCCGCTGAAGACCGTCCCCGACCACGTCGCCATCGGTCGCATCACCGGTGGGTATCTGTACCGGGCGGGCGCCGAGCCTGATCGTCGCCACGTGCGTCCAGTCGAGTGGATCCAACCTGCGCTACCGCGCTCCTCAATCCACCAGGACCTGCTGTACAGCCTCGGCTCTCTACTTACAATCTGCCAGCTTCGGCGAAATGGGGCGGTACGTCGCATCGCTGCCCTCGCGGACACCGGCACCGACCCGGGCCCCACCCCCGACGAGATTGCACCCAACGAATGGGTCACACCGGACGACTTCATTGCCCGGGCTACCGAGACCGACGACGGTATTGAGGTGACCATCCGGGAGCTCCTCGGGGAATGGGGAGCAAGTCGGCGGACGAGTTCGGCCGTCAATGTAATCCACCGCGACCTGGCTGAGAACGGCCTCACCACCACGCCCTCATTCACAGAGGGCTGGATCGGCAGCCGAGTCAAGGTAGTCAAGTCGGGCGCCGAGGCGGACGACTCCACGAGCGAAACTGCCGCCGAAAAGCTCCTCGAGGAGGAAGAAGGCCCAGACTCCACTGTAGAGGAGGCAACGGACGACGATGACATCCCCGACAAGCCCTTCACCCTCAGGTTCGGCAACTTGCTGCGCTCCGACGCCGCCGTCGCGTCGGTCAAGCCCAACGACTCGATCGCGCGAGCACAGACCCTCATGCTGGGACACAACTTCTCCCAGCTTGCGATCGTTGACGAACACGGCACCTTCCACGGCGCGGTGAGCTGGGAATCGATCGCCAAAGCCCAGATGACCTACCAGACGGTGTCCACCGCGGTGCAAGCCAAGCGGCCAGCTCCTCTGGCCGCCTACGACGACCTCGTACTGCCCCGTATCGACGAGATCTCCAGTCAGGGCTTCATCTTCGTGCGCTCCCGCGACGGGAAGTCGATCGCCGGTATCGTCACCGCTGCTGACCTCACCAACCGATTCGGTGAAATCGCTCGACCCTTCACCATGATCGAAGAGTGCGAGCGACGCCTGAACCGCCGGGTCAAGGCCCGCATCCCCGCCCAAGAGATCAGGGCTGCTACGAACAACCGGCACAGCAGCGCGGACACGCTGACCTTCGGCTCCTACAAGCACGTCCTCGCCGAGGAGACCCGTTTCCATCTGCTGGACTGGCCACTTGACCACACGCAGTTCGTGCAGCAGGTAGCCGCAGTCGCAAACATCCGTAACAGGATGATGCACTTCTCCCCAGATCCGATCCCGTTCGAATGGGGGGTGATCGACGGTCTGCTGGCCATGCTGCACGCCGTCGACCCGCTGCCATGACGTAGGTGCCTGCAAGCGGTCGCCCGGCGATGAGCCAGCACGGCCGCGCTTCTATCAGGACATTTGTTTCGAAGGCCGGGAAGGGGGCCCGATGGCAGGCGCCTGGATGGTGCGCATGCCCGATCCGCCCGGTGCAGACGAGGAAGCACTGCGCCAAGGGATCATCGTCGCACAGTGGCCCAACGTGGAGGACATCTCGTGCTGCCGCAACCAGGTAGAGGTACGGGAGTGCGTTGCCGCGGCCTACCCGACGAAGGCAATCAAGGGGCTCGGTAACTACGCGGGGCAGCTGTGGCGCTTTCTGGCGCAGATGAATCCAGGCGACTACGTCGCCATGCCCTTGAGGCGTCGACCAAAGTACATGGCCGTTGGTCGCATCGCCGGTCGCTACCGCTACCGACCAGAGGCGCCGCCGGGCTGGCGACATACACGAGCAGTGGAATGGATCAGCACGTCCGTGCCGCGCGCCGCGGCAAAGGCTGATCTCATTAACCACCACCTGCCGCCGACCATGAAGGTCGCCCACCTCCACGCCGACCGGAATGGGCAGCGCCTCGCCGCGCTGGCGCGGCAGAAGCGAGACCCTGGACCGGCCCTGACGACGGAGGACTCATCATCGCGCGCCCGTGATCGGGTAAGCGTGCTGGACGTCGGTGACGGCGCCTGCTCGATCATCAGGACCTCACACGGTGGCGGCGAGTCCGTGACGGTGGTCGACTGTGGCAGTGACAACCTCCCTGCCGACGAGGCGTGTGAGCGGCTGTTGAACGCCCTCGACGGTCGACCGGAGGTCATCAACACGATCGTGGTCACCCATTTTGACGCGGATCACTACCGCGGCTTTGTTCGCCTGGCGGAGCGTATGCGGGCTCGCGGGCAGCAATTCGACTCCCTACGTCTGCTCTCACCCCGACCGCCGGACGTAGAACCGCAGTTCACCGCCGCGTACCTGGCCGTGGAACGCATCGTCACCGGATTCCGCAGCCTTGATCTCTCCGTCGAGTTGGAGCAGGTGACCAACGGGCCACTTCGGTACACACCCCTCGCTCGAGGCAACGGTTTCCTCGCTGGGGCACGTGGCTACGACGTGTTATGGCCGCCGGCCGTGCTGCCGCCGCATGTGACCCGCCAGGTCCAGAATGCCGTGATCCGGTTCGAGAAACTCGCTGATGAGCTCGCAGCCCGGGGCAACAGCTCGCTGCGGGACAACTTCGAGGCGGCCCGCAAGGGCGGCTGGTTGCAGCCTCGCCAAGACGAGTTGCAGACGTGGACGATGAGCCACGCCCGATTCATTGACGAAAATCTCGGCGAGGACATATGCGAGGAGGACGACATTGACGGCGGCAGCGCGCTTGACATAACCCGGCTCAACGTCCCGAACGACCTGCATGAGACCTTCCGCGAGGTGTGGAACGCGATGCGCCGCGCCAACAACAACATGTCACTGGTTTTCGAAGACGCCGAACCGGGCCGGCTCATCGCCTTCGGTGACGCCGGTTCTCCAGTGCTGCGCTGGTTGGCGAACAACGATCTTGCCCCCGTCCACTATGCGCTGATGCTCGCGCCCCATCACGGCACCCATTCACTGCCACCGGCCCTGCAGCTGACGGCTGACCTGTGCGTCGGGCAGAACGGCAGCAAACGCGCCCATCTCTGGTCACGTCACCGCAGCACGCACGACAACCACGGCCGCTGTGTCAGCAGCACCTCGGGCACACATCATCTTCTGCTGTAGACCAGGCTGACCCCCCTCGCAGCACCGACCGGTGACCCACCGTGGCGGCGCCACTCGGTAGCCAGAAACGGGAGTGTCAAGTTAACGGCTGATCTTGGTGGTTGAGGTGGTCAGTGGTTGGCCGGGGTGAGCCGGCCCTCGAAGGCGATCTGGAATGCGTTCAAGGGTGCCTTCCAGCGCATGGTCCAGCGCCGGCGGCCGGCGCCGGTGGGGTCGAGGCTCATCAGTGCCATGTAGACGCACTTGAGCGCGGCTTGCTCGTTGGGGAAGTGGCCGCGGGCGCGGACGGCTTTGCGGATACGGGCATTGACGCTCTCGATGGCGTTGGTGCTGCAGATGACCTTGCGGCTCTCGACGTCGAAGGCGAGGAAGGGCACGAACTCGGCCCAGGCGTTTTCCCACAGCTTCACGATCGCCGGATACTTGCGGCCCCAGGCCTCGGCGAACTCGAGGAACCGCTCGGTCGCGGCGTCCTCCGTCGGCGCGGTGTAGACCGGCCGCAGCGCCTTGGCGATCTTGTCCCAGTCCTGCCGGGCCGCGTATCGGAACGAGTTGCGCAGCAGATGCACCACGCACGTCTGCACGATCGTGCGTGGCCACACCGTCTCCACCGCCTCGGGCAGGCCCTTGAGCCCGTCGCAGACGAGCATGAGCACGTCGGCCACGCCGCGGTTCTTCAGCTCGGTGAGCACGTGCAGCCAGTGCTTGGCGCCCTCGCCGCCGTCACCGGCCCAGATGCCGAGGATGTCGCGGTGCCCGTCGACGGTGACCGCCATCGCGAGGTAGATCGGCCGGTTCGCGACCTGCCCGTCTCTGATTTTGACGTTGTGAGGTCGGGCCGCGGCGCGGTGTCGGTCTTTCGACCGGTCCGTTTCCGCGGCCCGCCTCCCGAACCGGACGTGCGGCTTTCACCGCATCCGGCTCTCCACAAGTCCCGGTGGACCGGGAGTGATCTTCATGCTGCGGTTGGCCAAGGGTTCGGGATTCTGGTTCCCCGATATCGGTAGCGGGTGGTGCCCGCTTGGGTGGGGTTCCAGAGGGTCACCTCGCCGTCTCTGGGCCACCAGCCACCGTCGCAGTAGCGGCGGCGGAGTTCCTTCCAGCTGATCTTCTTCCGGTGTTTGCGGCGGAGTCTGATCATGATCTGCCGCCAGGTGAACGCTCGCAGATAGTCGAACGTCTTGAACGACACACCGGGCCGGAAGTAGGTGGTCCAGCCGTGCAGCACCCGGTTGAGTTGGTGCAGCACCTTGGCCAGGTCCAGGTTCAGGTCCTGATGGCAGATCGTCTTGATCTTCCCGGTGATGGAGGTCAGAGCCTTCTTCGACGGGTAGTTGTAGACGAACTGTCGGGTGTCTCCCTTGCGGCGGTGGCGCTGGATGCGCCAGCCGAGGAAGTCGATGCCGTCGTCGATGTGCGTGATCAGGGTCTTGGCCTCCGACAGGCGCAGTCCCATCGGGGCCAACAGCGTCGCCGTCTGTTCCCGCAGGGCTTCCGCGTGCTGACGCTCGCCGCGCACCAGGATGAGGAAGTCGTCCGCGTAGCGGATGAACTTCCACGTCCCTAAACCTTTGCGGCGGCGCTGTTCGCGGTCCCATTGGGTCCAGCTGTTCCACTGCCCAACGAAGTGCTCGTCGAGGATCGACAGGGCAATGTTGGACAGCAACGGCGACAAGATCCCGCCCTGTGGGGTGCCGGTGTTCGACTCGCGTAAGCCCTCGTCCTTGCTGAGGATGCCTGCTTTGAGGAACGCCTTCACCAGCGCCAACACCCGTTTGTCTCCGACCCGTCGGCGCACCCGGTCCATCAGGGCCGTGTGGTCGATCTCGTCGAAGCAGGCAGTGATGTCGCCTTCCACCACCCATTCATAGTTGCGTGGGTGGGAGGTGAGGTGACGGGTCTCCGCGACCGCGTCATGCGCCCGCCGGTTCGGGCGGAAGCCGTAGGAGCACGGCTGAAAGTCCGCCTCGAAGATCGGCTCTAACACCAGCTTCAGGGATGCCTGCACGACCCGGTCGGTCACGGTGGGGATCCCCAGACGCCGCTTCTTGCGCGTGCCCGGTTTCGGGATCATCCGTTCCTTGACCGGCAACGGCCGGAACGTGCGCGAGCGCAACTGCTCCCGCACGTCGCGCAGGAACGCCTCCGTGCCGCGTTCCTTCTCCACCGAGTAGGCGGTCTGGCCGTCCACCCCAGCGGATCGGGCTCCCTTGTTGCCCCGCACCCGAACCCACGCCTCGGTCAGAAACGCGGGGTCAGCGACGAGGTTGAACAGGTCATCGAACCGGCGATGAGGATCACTCGCCGCCCATTGGTGCAGTTTGGTTTGGATCTTCAGTACCCGAAGCTCTGCCGACCCAGGTAAGGGCCAAACCGGCTCCGGTGCACCGGTATTCACCGGCGGCTCTTCCGACATTCCAATCTCCTCGCTGCTGACTTGCTGGTCCCCTTCGCCGTGTGATCGGCTTTCCCGACCTCGGACTACTACGAGACCTCCGCCCCACCCCACGGCCATCAACCGGCGACGGGTCTGCCCGTCGCCGCCCCGGACGGGCGGCGCAAGGGCGACCGAGGGTGGTTCCCGCGTTCACTGCTGACCGATCGACGAGGTAGGCGCCCAGCTGTTATCCCGGCAGCATCGCCACGGCTACGCCGCAGACCTTCACCATGGCCTCCACGCCCGGCGCTATCAGTCGGACATGAAGTCGACCGCCTCACACCGCAGGCGGTCGTGCACTGCACCCCGGCCCACATCCACCAGGTTCGAGCCGGCACATCGCTTACGGAACGTCAACGCTGGTTCCTGTCAGTACACCTTCTCGTCTCGCTAGCCGGACCCGTGCCGTCTGGCAGTACCGGCAAGTCCCGTCGTTGTCGGGGCTGCTTCCCACCCTCCCCGGCG
>NZ_QGSW01000070.1:0-1171 GCF_003176715.1 Micromonospora sp. S4605 | reverse complement strand
ACCCCGTGCCGTCCACCCCGCCCCGCCGCGCCCCGCACGGAGCGCACCGCCGTGTCCGGCTGCCGGCACCGGGCCGGTGGCCGGCGGTGGTCGTCGCGCTGGTCGCCGGGGTGCTCGCCGGCTGCGGCACCCCACCGGAGCTGCGTACCGCCGAACCGGGGCCGGTGAGCACGCCGAGCCGGACGGCCGCCCCGACGCCGACCGGCACCGCACCGCCCCCGGTCGGCCCGACCGGGTTGCCCGGGCTCGGCACGCCCACCCCGACGGCCGACACCGGACTGGTAGCGGTGGCCTGCTCGTCCGGGCCGACCGGCGCGCGGGTGGTCGACCTGGTGCGCGGCCGGGGCGGGGTGCTCCCCCGGGACGTGCGGGTCCGGGTGGTCAGCGGACCGCTCTGCGCCGCCGAGTGGCAGTACACGGTGCTCGACGTGACCGGCCACGAGCAGCTCCAGGTGGTCACCCGGGGTCCGGGAAGCGCCCCACGGCTGGTCACCGCCGGCACCGACGTGTGCACGGTGGAGGTGCGGGCGGCCGGCCCGCCCGGGATCCGGAACCTGGCCTGCGAGGGCGGCACGCTCGGCGTACCGGGTGCGTAGGCTGGTCGCCATGCCGGGTACACCGCCGACGCGCTTCGTCTACCTCGGGCCGGAGGGCACCTTCGCCGAGCAGGCGCTGCGCACCGTCCCCGCCGCCGAGCGCGGCACCCGTACGCCCGCCCGCAGCGTCGGGGAGGCGCTGGAGAGCGTACGGGCCGGTGAGGCGGACGCCGCCCTGGTGCCGCTGGAGAACTCGATCGGCGGCGCGGTGGGGGTGACCCTGGACGAGCTGGCCGAGGGGGAACCGCTGGTGATCACCCGCGAGGTGATCCTGCCGGTGGAGTTCGTCCTCGGTGCCCGGGCCGGCACGTCGCTGACCTCGGTGCAGACCGTCGCCGCCCATCCGCAGGCGTCCACCCAGTGCCGGGGTTGGCTCCGGGCGCACCTGCCCGACGCGGTGGTGGTCGACGTGCTCTCCAACGGCGCCGCGGCGGCCGGTGCCGCGGCCGGCGACTACGACGCGGCGATCTGCGCCCCGATCGGGGCCGCCCGGCACCGGCTGGCGGTGCTGGCCGACAAGATCGCCGACCACCCGGACGCGGTGACCCGGTTCGCGCTGGTCTCCCGCCCCGGCC
>NZ_QGSW01000107.1:0-1188 GCF_003176715.1 Micromonospora sp. S4605 | reverse complement strand
CACCCCGCGCGTCCTGTACGCGCCCGACCCCGCCGAACCGCCCGCCGAACCGGAGCACCCCGCCTGGTGCGACCGGCGCGGCTGCGCCGCCCGGCAGGAGCACCGCTCCCCGCAGCTGGCCGCCAACCCCACCGGCCGGGAACTGGTCGGCATCTTCGTCACCCTGGTGCAGCTCACCATCGCCGACGCCCCACCCACGGTCGAGGTCCTGTTCGCCGAGAGCCGCACCGAAGAGGTCGTGCAGGTGGTCGACGTCGCCCAGGGCATCGCGTTGGCGTACCGGCTGCGTCGGGTCGCCGACTGGGCCGCCGGGCGGATGTCGTGACCCGGGACCAGGCCGTCGTGTTCGTCCCCGCGGCCATCAGCGGCCCGGCCGACTTCGCCGCCGTCGCCGCCCCGTGCCTCGAACGGGTCGAGGCGTGCGGGTACGAACTCGTCGGGGTCGTCCGCTCGTGGGAGAACGCGCAGGCGATGTTGGCCGACGGGCGCGCCCACGTGCTGATCGTCGCCGCCATGTCCCACCTGCCGGCCGACCGGCGGCCGCGGATCGAAACGGTCAGCGACCCGGTCCGCCCGGCACCGGCCCGCGCGGAGCATGTGGTGCCGGCCGAGGTGACAGCGCCGCAGCGGGTACGCCGGCCGCGCCGGATCGTTCGGGGCGTCCGGTGAGCGGCAACCGCCGGTCCACCAGGCCGGCCAGCAGGTCCCTGGCGGCACGTCGTGGCCTACCCCGCCGGTGGTGGCACACCCGCGACGGTGTCACCCGCGAGCGGCCGCCGAAGGACGACGGAGACGTGTACGAGGCCGGCTACGAGGACGGGAAAGCCGAGCAGGCGCGCGAGGATCAGCGGCTGCGTGACGGCCTGGCCGAGTTGATGCGGGCAGTCGACGCGGTCGAGAACGGCGACCCGGGGCCGTTGGACGAGTTGGCCCGGCAGGCTGCCGCCGATGATCTGCTCGATGTGGCTGAGGATGCCGGGGTGACGCCGCTGGCCGAGGTCGGGTTCGCCGACGAGCTGGCCGACGAGGTCGAGGCGTGGCTACGCGGGCAGGGCTCGGCCTGACGCAATTCCGCAAGCGGCTGCGGGATGAGGAGCGGCCCGCCGGCATCTACCCCGCCGGCGGGCCCTCTCGTCACCTTGGTACCGGCCGGGGCGGGCTCCGGCTGGATGGCCGGAGTCTGGGGGG
>NZ_QGSW01000367.1:0-1201 GCF_003176715.1 Micromonospora sp. S4605 | reverse complement strand
TTACGGCGGTCATGGCGGAGGGGAAACGCCCGGTCACATTCCGAACCCGGAAGCTAAGCCCTCCAGCGCCGATGGTACTGCACTCGTGAGGGTGTGGGAGAGTAGGACACCGCCGGACAATCTTCCAGTCGAGGGCCGCCCCATCCGGGTCGGCCCTCGACTGCGTCGCGCCGTAGGTGGCGCAATCAGGAAGGATGTACCCGTGAGTTCAGGACCGCAGGGCGGAGACCGTCCGCGCCGCTACGACGACCGCCAGGGTGGGCGCGACAACCGCCCCCGTGACGACCGCGGCGGCCAGCGCGGCGGCGACCGCCGTGAGGGTGGCTTCCGCGGCGGGCCGCGCGATGGCGACTTCCGGCCGGGCGGCTACCGGCGGGACGCCGGCGATCGGGATGGCGGGTTCCGCGGCGGCGACCGTCGCGAGGGTGGCTTCCGCGGCGGTGACCGTGAGGGCTACCGCGGTGGCGACCGCCGCGAGGGCTTCCGCCGTGAGGGCGGTGCGCCGCGTGAGGGCTTCCGCGGTGGTGACCGTCGCGAGGGTGGCTTCCGCGGTGGTGACCGTGAGGGCTTCCGCGGCGGTGACCGCCGTGAGGGCGGTGCGCCGCGTGAGGGCTTCCGCGGTGGTGACCGTCGCGAGGGTGGCTTCCGCGGTGGTGACCGTGAGGGCTTCCGGGGCGGCGACCGCCGTGAGGGCGGTGCGCCGCGTGAGGGCTTCCGCGGTGGTGACCGTCGCGAGGGTGGCTTCCGCGGTGGTGACCGTGAGGGCTTCCGCGGTGGTGACCGCCGTGAGGGCGGCTTCCGCGGTGGTGACCGTGAGGGCTTCCGCGGTGGTGACCGCCGTGAGGGCGGTGCGCCGCGTGAGGGCTTCCGCGGTGGTGACCGTCGCGAGGGTGGCGCGCCCCGTGAGGGCTTCCGCGGTGGTGACCGCCGCGAGGGCGGCTTCCGCGGTGGTGACCGTGAGGGCTTCCGCGGTGGTGACCGCCGTGAGGGCGGCTTCCGCGGTGGTGACCGTGAGGGCTTCCGCGGTGGTGACCGCCGCGAGGGTGGCTTCCGCGGTGGCGACCGCCGCGAGGGCGGTGCGCCCCGTGAGGGCTTCCGCGGAGGCGACCGCCGTGAAGGTGGCTTCCGGGGTGGTGACCGTGAGGGCTTCCGGGGTGGCGAGCGCCGTGAGGGTGGCTTCCGGGGTGGTGACCGTGAGGGC
>NZ_QGSW01000032.1:0-1301 GCF_003176715.1 Micromonospora sp. S4605 | reverse complement strand
TGAGGTTCCCCCCGGGATGTGGACACCGGGTTATGCCGCGATCTGGTGCAGCGTAGTCGGTTGCAGGGTTTGTTCGTAGTTGGCGGGGCTGAGGTAGCCGAGTGCGGAGTGGCGGCGTCGGTGGTTGTAGAAGGCGATCCAGCGGAACACGTCGCGGCGGGCGTCGGCCTCGGTGGTCCACCGTCGGTGGTCGACGTCGAGTTCGCGTTTGAGGGTGGCGAAGAACGCCTCGGCCAGGGCGTTGTCATACGACGAGCCGGTGCGCCCCATCGAGCGGCGGATGCCGTTTCGTTGGCAGGCGTCGGCGAAGGCGCCGCTGCCGTATTGGGCGCCCCTGTCCGAGTGGAAGATCACGCCGTCGACCCGGCCGCCGCGGGCGGCGACCGCGGCGTCCAGGGCGTCGATGACCAGGCCGGTGCGCATGTGGATGTTGATCGACCAGCCGATCAGCCGTCGGGTGGCGATGTCGATGACCGTGGCCAGATACAACCAGCCGGCACCGACGCGCAGGTAGGTGATGTCGCCGCACCACCGCTGGTCCGGTGCGGTGGCGGTGAAGTCCCGGCCGATCAGGTCCGGCGCCGGCGGGACGGCAGGATCCGGGATCGTGGTCCGCTTGCGGCGGCGCAGGTGCCGACCCACGACATCCCGTTGCCGCATGATCCGCTCGACCCGTTTGCGGTTGACCCGCACACCCCGCTCGTGCAGCTCGACGGTCACCCGAGGGGATCCGTAGGTGCCACCGGAGTCGGCGTGAATCCTGGTGATCTGCTCGGCGAGGGCATCCTCGTCGGCGGCGCGAGCCTGCCGGGCCGGCTCGCTTGCCGTCCAGCGGTAGAACCCGGAGCGGGACACCGCCAAGACCCGGCACAGCCGCTTGACGCCGAACGCGGCACGGTGGGCGGAGATGAACCGGAAGCGGCTGGTCACCGATCCATCTCCTTCGCGAAATAGGCGGCTGCCTTGCGCAGGATCTCCTTCTCCTGCCGCAACTCCGCGTTCTCACGCCGCAGGCGGGCGATCTCGGCATCCTTGTCGGCCACCGACAACCCGTCCCCACCCGAGACGGGCTCGGCGGCCTTGGTCTGGCGATCGGCGGCGCGGACCCAATTCCGCAGCGTCTCGTGACTCATCCCCAGCTCACGCGCCACCTGGTTGATAGGCCGCTGCGACGAACGGACCAGGTCAACCGCGTCACGCCGGAACTCTTCCGTGTACTTCGATGGACGCCCCAACGGGGACACCCCTTCCTCTGGACCAACATCCAGTCTCAGGGTGTCCACATCTCAGGGGGAAGCCCA
>NZ_QGSW01000012.1:0-1322 GCF_003176715.1 Micromonospora sp. S4605 | reverse complement strand
GCGGCGGGTACGGCGGCGGGTAGCCGCCCGGCCCGGTCGGTGGCTGGGACATCTCTGCTCTTCCTCCAGGTGCGCGTGGTCCGGGCAGGGTGGGCCCGCCGGACCGGGATCGGTACGGGTCGGTGGCTGACCGGGGTCAGCAGATCTTGAAGCCGTCGCAGGCGGTCTTGATCGGTACGGCGAGACCGATGCCCTCGGCGTCCCGGGCCTTGGCGGTGGCGATGCCGACCACCTGCTTGCTGCCGTTGACCACCGGGCCGCCGGAGTTGCCGGGGTTGATCGGCGCGTCGAACTGGATCACCGGGCCGTCGCCGCCCTCGGCCTTGCGGAACGCGCTCACCACACCGGTGGTGACGCTGTCCTCCAGCCCGAGCGGCGCGCCGACCACGACGATCTGCTGGCCGGACTTCACCGCGGCGGGGGCCGCCACCAGCCCGGTGAACTTGCTGGTGGTGCGCAGGTGGGCGATGTCGTTGGCCTCGTCGACCTTGACGATGGTGGCGGGGAACCGCTGGTCGGTGCGCTCCAGGAAGACCTCCCGGCCACCGCCGTCCCAGACCGCCTCCACCACGTGGAAGTTGGTGAACAGGTTCGTGCCGCCGCCGGCGGCCGGCTTGCCGATCGCGAACGCGGTGCCGGTGAACTGACCGGCCCGCACCCGGAACACGCTGGGCAGCACCGCGCTGGCCACCGCCTCCGGGTTGAACGCGGCCCCGGCCTGCTTCTCCAGCGCTCCCGCCCGCTGCTCCAGCCCGTCGAACCGGGTGCCGTCGGCGGCCTGGGCGGTGTCCAGCCGGCGCCCGGTGTCGCCGAGCCGGTCGGAGAGCAGGTGGATCTGGATCGCCTGGACGATGGTCGCCACGGCCAGCACGGCCACCACCACCGCGAGCGTGATGGTGCGCCAGCGGCCGCGGCGGGGCACGGCCGGGGCCGCCCCCGACCAGGCATCTCCACCGGTGGTCGGAAGGCCCGACGAGCCGGCCGGCGGGTAGGTCGCTCCGGCGGGCGGCGGGTAGGCAGGTCCGGCAGGCGGCGGGTAGCCCGCTCCGGCGGGCGGATAGGTCGGCGCCGGCGGGTTGCCCGGGCCGGCCGCCGCCGGCTGACCGGGCGCGGTGGCCGACGCGGTGCCCGGCGAGGTGCCGGCGCCGCCGGCCGGCGGATAGCCGGACTGGGTGCCGGGACCGGTGGCCGGCGGGTAGCTGGACGGGGTGCCGGGGCCGCCGGCCGGCGGACGGCCGGGCGCGGCGGCGGGCGGGTAGGCCGGACTGGCGGCCGGTGGCGCACCGGCCGATCGGCCCCACTGCCCCTGCTGCGGCGGGGAC
>NZ_QGSW01000013.1:0-1349 GCF_003176715.1 Micromonospora sp. S4605 | reverse complement strand
GGTGTGTATAAGGGACAGGGCGTCGGGGAGCCGCTGGGCGGGTCTCCCGCGCCGGCGGCCCGTGCCCGGGCGAGCGTCTCCGCCCGCTCCAGCCGGGCCCGCGCCCCCATGGTGCGGCCGGGCAGCCGGACGTCGCCCCGGGAGAGCTGCGCGACGTACCAGGCCGGCAGGTAACCCTCGATCGGCAGGCCGGGATTGACGGCCAGCCACCACTCGTGGTTGGGCCAGCCGCTGGCCAGGTCGGGATAGCTGGTCAACCGGCTCGCGCCGGCATGTTCGCCCAGGCAGGCGCGCATGGCGGCGGCGGAGGTGAAGGCCAGCACGTGGGTACGGCCGGAGGTGGTCCAGGTGCCCCAGCCCGACGCCTGCCCCAACGCCGGCTCGGGCACCGGCAGCAGCAGGTCGGTACGGGCCAGGATCCGGAAGTATCGCTGCTGGTCGTTGGCGCGCAACGCGTCCCGCAACGCGGCCTCGGCCTCGGTGGCCGGCTCCCATCCGGTCACGGCCACCCCTCCTCCCGCGAACAGGCCATAGGCATCGCGTACAACCTACAAGGTAGTAACAAGATCACAATGGCAGGCTGGCGGCGGTGCGCCGGTTCTGGAAGAAGGCGCTAACATCCCGTTCCGGAGTCGACACGATACGGAGGCGGTCGATGTCCCGGTCCCCCGCGCGCCCACTCCTGGCGGCCCTCGCGGCCGTCCTGGCGACCACCGCGCCGGCCACCCCCGCCACCGCCGGACCTTTCCTCGCCCGGGCCGCCGTGCCGGACTGCGCGACGCCGCCGGCCCCGGTCCGGCCGGTGTCCGCGCCACCCTGGCCCCAGCAGCGGTACGCCCCCGAGCGGCTGTCGCCGCTGGCCACCGGGGCGGGGGTGACGGTGGCGGTGGTGGACTCCGGGGTGGACCGGCGGCATCCGCAGCTCGCCGGCCGGGTGCTCGACGGCACCGACCTGCTCGACCCGGGCGGTGACGGCAGCAGCGACTGCGCCGGCCACGGCACCGGCGTCGCCAGCATCATCGCCGCCGCGCCGCGGCCCGGGATCGCGTTCCGGGGGCTGGCCCCGGGCGCCCGGATCCTGCCGGTCCGGGTGAGCGAGCAGCAGGTCGTCGCGGGGCGGGAGTCCGGGCGCACGGTCAGCGCCGAGGAGTTCGCCCGGGCCATCCGCTGGGCCGTCGACCACGACGCCGACGTCCTCAACCTCTCCGTCGTGTTGTACGTGGACCACCCTGCCGTGCGCGCCGCGATCGGCTACGCGGTCGACCGGGACGTGGTCGTGGTGGCCGCCGCCGGGAACCTGCACGACAGCGGCGACCCGCGGCCGTACCCGGCGGCGTACGAGGGGGTGC
>NZ_QGSW01000493.1:0-1380 GCF_003176715.1 Micromonospora sp. S4605 | reverse complement strand
CAAGGTGGCGGATCTGTCGCTCGCCGAGTTCGGGCGCAAGGAGATCCGGCTTGCCGAGCATGAGATGCCGGGTCTGATGGCGATTCGTCGTGAGTTCGCCGAGGCGCAGCCGCTTGCTGGCGCTCGGATCACGGGTTCGCTGCACATGACCATCCAGACCGCCGTGTTGATCGAGACGTTGGTCGCGCTCGGTGCGCAGGTGCGGTGGGCGTCGTGCAACATCTTCTCCACGCAGGATCACGCGGCCGCGGCGATCGTGGTCGGCCCGGACGGCACCCCGGAGGCCCCCGCCGGCGTGCCGGTGTACGCGTGGAAGGGTGAGTCGCTTCAGGAGTACTGGTGGTGCACCGAGCAGGTGTTGACCTGGCCGGATGGTCAGGGTCCGAACATGATCCTCGACGATGGTGGTGACGCCACCCTGCTGGTGCACAAGGGCGCGGAGTACGAGAAGGCCGGTGTGGTGCCGCCGGTGGAGTCGGCGGACTCGGAGGAGTTCGCGGTCATCCTCGGTCTGCTGCACCGCTCCCTCGCCGAGGACGGTCAGCGGTGGACCCGCATCGCCTCCGGCATCAAGGGCGTGACGGAGGAGACCACCACCGGTGTGCACCGGTTGTACGAGATGCACCGGGCGGGCACGCTGTTGTTCCCGGCGATCAACGTGAACGACTCGGTGACGAAGAGCAAGTTCGACAACAAGTACGGGTGTCGGCACTCGCTGATCGACGGCATCAACCGGGCCACCGACACCCTGATCGGCGGGAAGATGGCCGTGGTGATGGGCTACGGCGATGTGGGTAAGGGGTGCGCGGAGTCGCTGCGGGGGCAGGGTGCGCGGGTGGTGGTGACCGAGGTCGACCCGATCTGCGCGTTGCAGGCGGCGATGGACGGCTACCAGGTGGCCACCCTGGATGACGTGGTGGAGCAGGCGGACATCTTCATCACCGCGACCGGCTGCTATGACGTGATCACCAACGAGCACATGGCGCGGATGAAGCACCAGGCGATCGTGGGTAACATCGGTCACTTCGACAACGAGATCGACATGGCCGGGCTGGCCAAGCGGTCGGACGTGACCCGGGAGAACATCAAGCCGCAGGTCGACCTGTGGCGCTTCGACGACGGGCACGCGATCATCGTGTTGTCCGAGGGGCGGCTGCTGAACCTGGGCAACGCCACCGGTCACCCGAGCTTCGTGATGTCGAACTCGTTCGCCAACCAGACCATCGCCCAGATCGAGTTGTACACCAAGACCGACGAGTACCCGATCGGCGTGTACGTGCTGCCCAAGCACCTCGACGAGAAGGTCGCCCGCCTGCACCTGGACGCCCTCGGCGCCAAGCTGACCCAGCTCACCAAGGAACAGGCCGCCTACCTCGGCGT
>NZ_QGSW01000163.1:0-1434 GCF_003176715.1 Micromonospora sp. S4605 | reverse complement strand
TACTCCAGCCGGGGATGTTGACCTCGGCTGAGCTGCGGTTTGGTGCGGTGGGGGTATGAGGGCAGCCACCGTCGATCATGGACGGCTGTGTGGACTGACCATGACGCAGCGGTGGCTGCCGGATACAGGGTAGACGCGCAGCGGTGGCGGGTGTTGTTCGACGAGCTGATGTTGACGGTGGGGCGGCGTTTCCGCAGGCCCGAGCCGCGTCGGCGGGTGCGTGACTTCGTCCGGGGCCTGCTGGCGCCGCTACCGCGGAAGAACTGCTGGAGCATCGCTGAGCACGCCGGGGATGCTGGCCCGGACGGGATGCAGGAGCTGCTGACCCGGGTGACGTGGGACGACGCCGAGGTTCGTGCCGATGTCCGCGAGTTCGTCGGTGAGCATCTTGGTGATGTCGAGGCCGTGCTGGTCATCGACGAGACGGCTGATCTGAAGAAGGGCCGGCACACCGTCGGGGTGCAGCGGCAGTACTCGGGCACGGCCGGGAAGATCGAGAACTGCCAGCTCGCCGTGCACCTGGTCTATGCCACCGAGGCTGCTCACGCGATGCTCGACACGGCCCTCTACCTGCCGAAGTCATGGTGCGACGACCCCGATCGCCGCGCCGAGGCCGGTGTCCCTGAGCAGGTGCGCTTCGCGACGAAACCGCAGCTGGCGGCCCGCATGATCGAGGCAGCGGTCACCGCTGGGCTGCCGTGCCGGTGGGCGGCCGGCGACGAGGCCTACGGCAACGATCCCCGCCTGGCCGCCCGGCTGCGTCAGCTACGACTGGGCTACGTCCTGGCCGTGGCCTGCTCACATCAGGTGATCACCGGCCTCGGCGTCCACCGCGTCGACGCTCTCGCCGCCGAGCTTCCCGCCACCGCCTGGCAGCGGCTCTCCGCCGGTCGAGGCGCGAAAGGCCACCGCTACTACGACTGGTCCTTCGTCGCCCTGCCTCACGCCACCGACGCCCACGGCGGGCACCACTGGCTGCTGATCCGCCGCAGCCGCCGCACCGGTGAACTGGCCTTCTACCGCTGCTGGTCACCCGAGGTCGTCGCGCTCGGCACTCTCGTCGCGGTCGCCGGCCGCCGCTGGAAGATCGAGGAATCGTTCCAGGCCGCGAAGACCGGCCTCGGCCTCGACCAGCACCAACACCGCCGCTGGACCTCCTGGCACCGCTGGACCACCCTGGCGATCCTCGCCCACGCGTTCCTCGCCGCCGCTACCGCCGAGCACCGCAACCGCTACCAGCCGGTCGGGCTGATCCCCCTGACTGCCAACGAGCTACGCCACCTGTTCCACGTCCTGATCATCGAACCCACCCGCCGACGCTACGACCCGCTGCTCTGGTCCATCCGCCGACGCCGCCACCAAGCCAGAGCCATGACCAGCCACTACGCCCGACAAGCCCTCATCGAGCCGTGATCACGATCCCCGGCTGGAGTA
>NZ_QGSW01000432.1:0-1434 GCF_003176715.1 Micromonospora sp. S4605 | reverse complement strand
GCCCTCGCGGTCAACAACCGACCTCGCAAGAGCCTTGGCTGGAAGACCCCGGCCGAGGTCTTCGCCGAGCAGCTAAGCTCCCTGAAACAGCCCAGTGTTGCAACGACCGATTGAACTCGCCCAATACACCAGCTGGGCCTTCGGGCAGCGGCTGCGGTCGGCCGGGCTGCTCGGCTCGATGGGCTCCATCGGCGACTGCTACGACAATTCGCTGGTCGAGTCGTTCTTCGGCTCGATGCAGCTCGAGCTGCTCGACCGCCAGCCCTGGGCTACCCACCAGGGGTTGGCCAACGCCATCTTCGAGTGGATCGAGGCCTGGTACAACCCACGCCGACGCCACTCAAGCCTTGGCAACTTGTCCCAATCGACTACGAACGACACCACACCCCGGCCGCAACCGCGGCCTGACCATCACAGGCAAGCCGTCCGGGAAACCGGGGCAAGCTCAGTGGCGACCCTGTTCCCAGTACAGGAGGCGCTGATCTGCCGCTGACCCGGGCGTCACGCAGCGTCACAATTGGTCGATCAAGACGGCGCTCGGTCTTGCCGACGTGGCCCCCGGTCATGCCGATCTGGAGCTGCGGCGGCTGCGACCTGCCCTGGCCCTGCCCGACCCGTAAGCGGGAGCTACGGGCGGAGTACGCCGACGCCCCGGTGTCGCTGGCCCTCTACCTCGGCTCCTATCTCGTCCAAGCCGCTGAGGACATGCCCTGGACGCCGGCCGGCGCGCTGCACCGCCGTTTCATCGGATGGACCAGACAGACCTCGCGGCCGGCGCCAGCAGTACAGCAGCAAGATTCAGCAGCCGCACCGGGCCGAAATGAACGCCAGCAGGCCGGATGACCTCGGGCAACACCCGATCCGACCGGCTCACCGCCGCCGGATCCGGGGATCGCTGGTTCGCATCCGGCCGGAGACGCGACGTCTCCCACAGTCCGCTGTGTGGCACCACCCGGACTCCGCGTCGCGTCGGTCAGCGGCCGGTGGCGGCGAGCGTGACCGGCACTGCGACGAGCTTGGTGCGGCTGCCGTCGGCGGGGGAGACCTCGTACACCTCGACGGTGCCTCGCTGTTCCCGGGTGAGCCGGTAGCGGACGCCGACCCGGTAGTCACCGCGGCAGCCGGTGCCGCAGGTGGCGGTGGTGAAGGTGGTGGCGAGTTCCCGGCCGGCGGCGTCGAGGATCCGGACGTTGACGGTTGCCTCGAACACGTCGGCGGTGCCGCTGACCGTGACCGGGGAGGTGACCCGCTGGCCGACGACGGGACTGGTCACCACGATCGCGGGGAGCAGGTCGGCGTAGTCGGCGCGGTCGACCGGGTCGCCGGTACCGAACCGGACCCGCCGCACGGTGGGGAACTGGGTGAGGGTGTAGACGACCTGGGCCTCGCGCAGTCGCCGGGTCGCCGCCGACCCGGCGGGCAGCGGGGGGAGGG
>NZ_QGSW01000064.1:0-1440 GCF_003176715.1 Micromonospora sp. S4605 | reverse complement strand
CAGGCCCTGGGTGGCGGCGGCGAACCCGACCCCGGCCCCGTGGGGCTCGGTGCGGGTGCTGCTGCTGCACGGCGACCACGCCGGCGGGGCGTCCGCCGGCACGGTGGCCGGCGAGTCCGCCCGGCGGGCCCGGCAGGCGCGGGCCGGCGAGGGCGCGCTGGCCCGGCTGGCGGCCGAGTGCGGGGCGAGCCTGCAGGTGGTGGCGGCGCCGGCCGCCGCGCCGATGGAGGACGAGCCGGCGCTGAGTGGCGAGCAGGTCGAAGCGGCCCTGCGCGAGGGGTGGCGGCTCGCCGAACAGGCCGCCGACGCTGGCGTACGGCTGCTGGTGCTGGCCGCGTGCGGCGCCGGCACCGAGGCCGCGGCGGCGGCGGTGCTCGCCGCGACCGCCGGCGCGGAGCCGCCCGCGGTGCTCGGCCGGGTGCTGACCGACGCGGGCGAGATCGACGACGCGGCCTGGATGAGGCGGTGCGCGGCGGTCCGCGACGCGCTGCACCGCACCCGCCGCTCCCCGCGCGGCGCGAAGGACGTGCTGGCCGAGCTGGGCGGCGGGGACATCGCGATCGCCACCGGCGTGCTGCTCGGCGCGACGGCCCGCCGGGTGCCGGTGATGCTGGACGGCCCGGTCGGGCTGGCCGCCGGCATGGTGAGCCGGGACCTGGCCGGGCAGGCCCGGCACTGGTGCCTGCTGGCCGACCACGGCGGGGACCCGGCCGCCCGGCTCGCCGCCGACGTGCTGGGCCTGACCCCGCTGCTCGACGTGCGGCTCGACCTGGGCGAGGGGGCGAACGCGCTGGCCGCGCTCCCGCTGCTGCGCTCGGTGCTGGCGCTGGCCGCCACGCTGCCCACCCACCCCTCGCTCACCGCCGGCGCTTCCGGCCGGCAGGAGCCGGAGCCGGGCGAGGACGAGGAGGAGGACGAGCGCGAGTTCGTCGAGCCGGAGCCGGCCGGGCCGGGGCCGACCACCACCGAACCGGACGGCCAGCCGGTGGACCCGTCCGGCCGGCGTGCCGGCTGACCGGCGGCTCGGCGACGGGGCGCGGCTGGCGCTGACCACCTTCAGCACCCTGCCGGTGCGCGCCGGCCGGATCGACCGGTCGGTGGCGGGCACCGCGATGGCGCTGGCCCCGGCGGTGGGGGCGCTGCTGGGCGCGCTCCTCGCCGGGCTGCTGGTGCTCCTGGTCGCGGTCGCGCCGCCGCTGGTCGCCGCCGGGGTGACCGTGGGCGCGGGCGCGCTGCTCACCCGGGGTCTGCACCTGGACGGGCTGGCCGACACGGTCGACGCGCTGGGGTCGTACCGGCGGGGGGCGGCCGCGCTGGAGATCATGAAGAAGCCGGACGTGGGGCCGTTCGGGGTGGCCGCGCTGGTGGTCGTACTGCTGGTGCAGGCCGCGGCGCTCGCGGAGCTGGCCGGGCGGTCGTGGCCTGCCAGCTCCGCGAGCG
>NZ_QGSW01000114.1:0-34411 GCF_003176715.1 Micromonospora sp. S4605 | reverse complement strand
CTTGATCACCGCCCATTGCGGATCGGTCAGAGAGGACTCGTACGCCGGTTTACAGACACAACGACACAGACACGATCTTCACCGACACGGCCAACGAAGATCACGCCGAGGTATCACAACACTTTCTCAGGCGGCACTCAACCACTGCTCGATGTCGGTGATGGTCCGGGTGTGCGTCCGGTGCACCTCGGCGGGGCGGCGGTGGAACCGGGCAGCGTGCGTCAGGGCTCGGTGACCGCGCGGTACGCGTCCTCGATCCGGGCGGCCAGCAGGACCTCGCCCTCGGTCAGCGGCACGTTGCCGTGCCCGACGCGGATCTGGGTGTGGTCGGCCCGGCGGCTGATCTCCGGGCGCAGGTGCAGGGCGTCGGCGACCACCTTGACCCGCTCGGTCAGGGCCGCGTGCTGCGCGTCGTCGATCACGAGAGTCCGCCGGATCTGCTCGCCCTCGCGGACCCATCCGTTCAGCAGAGCGAGGGCGTCGCTGAGGTAGTCATGCTTCGCACGACCGCTGAACAGCGCGCGCATCACCGCACCTCCCAGGCGCCGTTGCCGGCTTGTGGCCAAATCGTCGCCATCCCGTGTCTTGTCGGTGCCCTCTAGTCTGTCGTCGCACGGATGGTGTGTCCACGCCCACACTTCCGTGTCTTCCTGGCCTGACGGTCGGCCAAGCTACCCAAACCGCCGATTGATCTGGCACGCTGGACGCCCGTGCGGACCGAACGGGCTAACCACGGCGGGCAGATCGAGCGACGGGACCTGAGGGTGATCGTCGGGGCGGCGATCATCGAGGACGGGCGGGTGCTGGCCTGCGCCCGGTCGGCCCCGCCGGAGGTCGCCGGGATGTTCGAGTTCCCCGGCGGCAAGGTCGAGCCGGGGGAGAGCGAGACGGCCGCGCTGGTCCGCGAGTGCGCCGAGGAACTCGCCGTACGCGTGGAGATCGGTGAGCGGGTCGGCCGCAACGTCCGGATGGCCCATGGCCGGTCGGTGCTCAAGGTGTACGCGGCGCGCCTGCTGCACGGCGACCGGCCCCAGGCGCTGGAGCACTCGGCGCTGCGCTGGCTCACCGCCGCCGAACTGGACGACGTCACCTGGCTGCCGGCCGACGCGCCGATCGTCGCCGCGCTGCGCCCGATGCTCACGCACGACTGACCGCCGTGACCGCCGATCGTGCCGCCGGCGGTCGGACGGCGCGCGGACCCGCGCCCCGACGTCGAATCGGACAGGCGGGCGAAAACGGGACGGGGGCCGGCGGCAACAGCCGCGGCCCCCGTCGTCACTGTGGTCCTCAGTGCTTGTCCTGCTCCGGGTGGGCGAAGTTCAGGTGCTCCGGCGGCAGCGGGAACGTCACGTCGTCGCCGAACGGCGAGGGTGCCGCCGCCCGGTCGAAGGTGAGCTCGGTCAGCGGCAGCTTGCCGCGGTCGTCAACCGCCGGAGCGGTCGGGTGCGGCACCTCGCGGTGCCAGTTGACCCCGCGCTGCGCCTGCAGCTCGGCGCGCGGGTCGTGCGAACCGCCCGCGTGCGAGTGCACCCCGGCGGGGCCGCCGGCGGTCGCCGCCGAGCCCGGACGGGGGGTGGTCACGCTGGTCTGGGGCGTCTCACCCCGACGGAAGATCTTGCTACCAAGCCACACAAGGGGATCGTACCTGCGGTCCACGACCCGCTCTTTCATGGGGATGATCCCGTTGTCGGTGATCTTGATGTGCTCGGGGCAGACCTCGGTGCAGCACTTGGTGATGTTGCAGTAGCCGAGCCCCTGCTCCTGCTGCGCGTACTCCTTGCGGTCGGTCTTCGCGTCGAGCGGGTGCATGTCCAGCTCGGCGGCCCGGATGAAGAACCGCGGCCCGGAGAAGGCCGGCTTGTTCTCCTCGTGGTCGCGGATCACGTGGCAGACGTTCTGGCACAGGAAGCACTCGATGCACTTGCGGAACTCCTGCGAGCGCTCGACGTCGACCTGCTGCATCCGGTAGTCGCCCGGCGCCAGGTCGGCCGGCGGCGCGAACGCCGGCGTCTCCCGGGCCTTCTCGTAGTTGAACGAGACGTCGGTGACCAGGTCCCGGATGACCGGGAAGGTGCGCAGCGGGGTGACCGTTACCGTCTCGTCCGGCTCGAAGGTCGACATCCGGGTCATGCAGCTCAACCGCGGCTTGCCGTTGATCTCCATCGAGCAGGAGCCGCACTTGCCCGCCTTGCAGTTCCACCGGCAGGCCAGGTCGGGGGCGTCGGTGGCCTGGAGCCGGTGGATCACGTCGAGGACGACCTCGCCCTCGTTGACCTCGACCATGTAGTCCTGGAGGTCGCCACCGCTGTCGTCCCCCCGCCAGATGCGGAACTGGCGCTTCGTGCCGGACTTGCCGGCCCCGGTGGACTTCTGCTCCGCCATTACTTGCCCGCCTCCTCGGCCTCGGCGTCGGTGACGAGGGCGTCGAACTCGGCGAGCTCCTCGTCGGTGAGGTACTTGGCCAGCTCCGCCCGGTCGAAGAGGCGGATCAGCTCCGCGCGGATCTTCGGCAGCGGCTTGCGCTCCAGGCGTACGACGTCGCCGTCGAGCGAGCAGACCAGGTTGACCCGGCGCCACGACGGGTCCATCGCCGGGTGGTCCTCCCGGGTGTGCCCGCCGCGCGACTCCCGCCGCTCCAGCGCCGCCTTCGCGGTGCACTCCGACACCAGCAGCATGTTCCGCAGGTCCAGCGCGAGGTGCCAGCCCGGGTTGTAGCGGCGACCGCCGGACGCGCTGACCTTGGCCACCCGCTCGCGCAGCTCGGCCAGCCGGCCCAGCGCGTCGACCAGCTCGCCCTCCCGCCGGATGATGCCGACCAGATCCCCCATCACCGCCTGGAGATCCTGCTGGAGGGTGTACGGGCTCTCGCCGGTGTCCCGCTGCAGCGGGGCCAGCGCCGTCTCCACGGCGGCCTCCACCGCGCCGACGGACACCTTCGGCCGGGCGGTCAGCCCGTCGGCGTACGAGGCGGCGTGGCCGCCCGCGCGCTTGCCGAAGACCAGCAGGTCGGACAGGGAGTTGCCGCCGAGCCGGTTGGAGCCGTGCATGCCGCCGGAGACCTCACCGGCGGCGAAGAGGCCGCGGACGTGACCGAACGCGGCACCGGAGTCCGGGTCCACCTCGACGCCACCCATAACGTAGTGGCAGGTCGGGCCGACCTCCATCGGCTCCTTGGTGATGTCGACGTCGGCCAGCTCCTTGAACTGGTGGTACATCGACGGCAGCCGGCGGCGGATCTCCTCGGCCGGCAGCCGGCTGGCGATGTCCAGGAAGACACCGCCGGCAGGGGTGCCGCGACCGGCCTTGACCTCGCTGTTGATCGCCCGGGCCACCTCGTCGCGGGGCAGCAGCTCCGGCGGGCGCCGGTTGTTGTCCGGATCGGTGTACCAGCGGTCGGCCTCCTCCTCGGTCTCCGCGTACTGCTTGCGGAAGACGTCGGGGACGTAGTCGAACATGAACCGCTTGCCGTCGGAGTTCTTCAGCACGCCGCCGTCACCGCGGACCGACTCGGTGACCAGGATGCCCTTCACCGAGGGCGGCCAGACCATGCCGGTCGGGTGGAACTGGAGGAACTCCATGTTGATCAGCGTCGCGCCGGCGCGCAGCGCCAGGGCGTGCCCGTCCCCGGTGTACTCCCAGGAGTTCGAGGTGACCTTGTAGGAACGGCCGACGCCGCCGGTGGCCAGCACCACCGCCGGCGCCTCGAAGAGGACGAACTCGCCGGACTCCCGGTAGTAGCCGAACGCGCCGGCGACCCGGTCGCCGTCGAGCAGCAACTCGGTGATGGTGGTCTCGGCGAAGACCCGGATCCGCGCGTCGTACGAGCCGTGCTCGCGCTTGTCCTCCTGCTGCAGCGAGACGATCTTCTGCTGGAGGGTGCGGATCAGCTCCAGGCCGGTCCGGTCGCCGACGTGCGCCAGCCGCGGGTACTCGTGGCCGCCGAAGTTGCGCTGCGAGATCTTCCCGTCCTTGGTGCGGTCGAAGAGCGCACCGTACGTCTCCAGCTCCCAGATCCGCTGCGGCGACTCCTTCGCGTGCAGCTCGGCCATCCGGAAGTTGTTCAGGAACTTGCCGCCGCGCATGGTGTCCCGGAAGTGCACCTGCCAGTTGTCCCGGCTGTTCACGTTCCCCATCGCGGCGGCGGCGCCGCCCTCGGCCATCACCGTGTGCGCCTTGCCGAACAGCGACTTGGAGATGATCGCCGTCTTCTTGCCGGCGAGCCGCGCCTCGATCGCCGCGCGCAGGCCGGCGCCGCCGGCCCCGATCACGACGACGTCGTAGTGGTGTCGTTCGATGCGAGTGGTCGTAGTCATGTCCAGGGGCCCTTTAGTTGATGAACCGCAGGTCGTTGAACCAGCCGGCCGCGACCGCCATGACGTAGAAGTCGGTCAGCGCCAGGGTGCCGAGCGTGATCCAGGCGAGCTGCATGTGCCGGACGTTCAGCCAGGAGATACCGGTCCAGGCGCGGTAGCGCAGCGGGTGCTTGGAGAAGTGCTTGAGCCGCCCGCCGATGATGTGCCGGCAGGAGTGGCAGGAGATGGTGTACGCCCAGAGCATCACCACGTTGCCGAGCAGGATGAGGTTGCCCAGGCCGAACCCGAAGCCCTTCGGCGAGTGGAAGGCCAGGATCGCGTCCCAGGTGTTGATCAGCGAGATGATCGCGGCGGCGTAGAAGAAGTAGCGGTGCAGGTTCTGCCCGAGCAGCGGGAACCGGGTCTCGCCGCTGTAGGACTTGTGCCCGTCCGGCACCGCGCAGGCCGGCGGCGAGAGCCAGAACGACCGGTAGTACGCCTTGCGGTAGTAGTAGCAGGTGAGCCGGAACAGCAGCAGGAACGGCAGGGTCAGCGCGGCGTCCGGGATGATCCACCAGTCGGGGAGGAACCGTCCGAAGTGCGCGGCGTCGGGCAGGCACCGGTCCGTCACGCAGGGGGAGTAGAACGGGGTCAGGTAGTGGTAGTCCTCGACCCAGTAGTTGTCGTGCTGAAAGACCCGGATCGTCGCGTACGCGACCCAGGCGCTGAGGCCGACGACGGTGATCAGTGGGGCGAACCACCAGCGGTCGGTGCGCAACGTCTTCGCCGCGATGGCGGCGCGGCTCCGCGCTCCCCGCGGCTTCGTTGCCGTTGATGTCATTCGAGTCGTCTCCCTGGCGCCGGCCCGCGACAGGCGGGCGGATCTTCCTCCGGTCGGCACGCGGACCGCGAACCCGCACCCGCTTGCCACGTCATGCGCACACCAACGACCACGCCGGGCGAACCGGCGCAGCTAAGTGACACACGTTACGCCGATCTCCGCGGGCCGTCCGCGCAAGGCAGTGTCCCGTGTGTTCTGGCTGGTGGAAAGCCCCGAATGAAGATCGATGTCGCGATGTTAAGAACTTCACTGTCGGGGCCGTCGGCCCGCCGGGGCCGGCTCACCCGGACGCGCCGCCGGTGAAGTTCCACGCGGCCAGCCGCAGCGGCGGGGCCTCCCACCAGACCCCGTCGACCCGGTCCGGCTGGCGCACCGCCCGGCGGCCCAGGCCGAGCACCGCGCCCGGGCCGAGCGCCCGCGGGTACGACTCGGTGAAGCGCAGGTCGCGTACCGCGCGGGTGACCATGCCGTCCTCGACCAGCCAGACCCCGTTGCGGGTCAGCCCGGTGACCACCAGGCTCTTCGGATCCAGCACCCGGGTGTACCAGAGGTCGCTGACCAGCAGCCCGCGCCGCACCCCGGCGACCAGCGCCGCCGTGTCGGCGTCGGCCACCGCCCCGGCCACGCCGGTCGCGGGCGGCGCGCCGCCGCCGGCCACCGCCGCGCCGTCCGGGGCGCCGCCGGCGACGGACGGGGCGAGCAACCGGATGTTGTGCGGGATCGGGCCGAAGGTGGCCCCGCCGGGCGCGGCGTGACCGGTGGAGCTGGCGCCGATACCGGCACCGCTGCGCCGGTCGTGCGCCACCGCGCGGGTGACCCCGGCGTCCACCAGGGTCAGCTCCCGCCGTGCCGTGCCCTCCAGGTCGTACGGCAGGCCGGAGCCGTGCAGCGGATCGTCCACCAGGGTCACCGACCGGTCGAACTGCGCCTGGCCCGGCTCCGCGAAGGACTGCCGCTCGGCGTACCGCTTGCCGTTGAAGCCGAACCAGGAGAGGTTCTGCAGCAGGTCGGCCACGGCGGCCGGTTCGAACACCACCTCGTAGCGGCCCGGCGGCAGCTCCACCGGCTCGGCCGCGGCGCGCGCCTTGGCCGCCGCCCGGGCACCGAGGGCGGCGCCGTCGAGGTCGGCGAGGCGGTCCGCGCAGCGGCGCGCCACCGCGTCCGAGCCGCCGGTGCGGGCGATCCCGTCCATCGCCGCCTCCGCCGCCCGCCCCTGGGCGTACTGGCCGGCGGAGTTGGCGAACGCCCCGGACCGGTGGGACGTGCGGCAGTACCCGGCCGCTTCCAGGCCGCCCACCGCGTCCACGAACGCGCGTACCCGGGCCGCCCGCTCGTCCGGCTCGGCGTACGCGGTGGCCTCGTCGACGGCGACGCCGGCCGCCACCGGCGACGGCGGGGTCAGCCCTGGCC
This sequence comes from Micromonospora sp. S4605, assembly GCF_003176715.1. Taxonomy (NCBI): domain Bacteria; kingdom Bacillati; phylum Actinomycetota; class Actinomycetes; order Micromonosporales; family Micromonosporaceae; genus Micromonospora; species Micromonospora sp. S4605. The sequence goes on along the minus strand of NZ_QGSW01000114.1, from coordinate 27,868 downwards.
AGCTCGGGTCGGGCGGGCAGAGCCGGGCGGCGGCCAGGGTGCGCTCGACCAGCGCGCGCAGCCCGTCGGCGCTGACCAGGCTGCCGCTGCCGGCCGCGGTCCGCCCGTCGACGTGCAGACGCAGCCGGACGCCGACGGTGGACTCGGCGACGTTCTGGTGGATGAACGAGTTGGCGAACCGGGTCAGCGCCAGGTCGTTGCGGGTCACCACCGCCTCGGCCTGCGCGTCCGGCCCGGCGAGCCGGCGGACCAGCTCCACCACCTGCCCGGCGAGGTCCAGCTCGGTCATGCCCGTACCCCCACCCGGACGTTGCGGAAGCGGGCCGGCGCTGCCGGATGGCCGGTGTGCCCGATCTGGCCGGGCTGGCCCTTGCCGCAGTTCGGCGTGCCCCAGGCGACGGTCTCGGCGGAGAGCATGTCCATCGACCGCCAGAACAGCGGGCCGATGCCGGTGTAAGTGGGATTGCGCAGCATCCGCCCACGCCGGCCCTTCCTGACCTCCCAGCCGATCTCGCAGCCGAACTGGAAGTTGAGCCGTTTGTCGTCGATGGACCAGGAGCGGTTGATGTCCATCAGCACCCCGTCGTCGGTGACGGCGATGATCTCCTCCAGGGTGTGCGGACCGGGCTCCAGGCCCACGTTGGTCATCCGCACCATCGGCAGCCGGGCCCAGCCGTCGGCCCGTACGCTGCCGCCGTAGTCCAGGCCGGCGACGGCGGCCGAGTCCCGGCCGGCGAGCACGCCCACCCAGCGCCCCTCGCGCACCGCGTCCCGGCGCACCGCCGGGGAGCCCTCGTCGTCGTAGCCGAAGCTGCCGAGCGCCCCGGGGATGGTCGGGTCGATGGTGACGTTCATCAGCTCCGAGCCGTAGCGCAGCGAGCCGAGCTGGGCCAGGTCGAGCCAGGAGGTGCCGGCGAAGGCGGCCTCCCAGCCGAGGATCCGGTCCAGCTCGATGGCGTGCCCGACCGACTCGTGGATCTGTAGCGCGAGTTGCTCACCGCCGAGGATCAGGTCGGTCTCGCCGGCCGGGCAGAGCGGCGCGGTGAGCAGCGCCCGGGACTCCTCGGCGATCCGCGCCGCGTGCGCGGCCAGGTCGAGTGAGTCGACCAGCTCCCAGCCGCTGGTGCCGTACTGCCCGCGGTAGCTGGGATAGGAGCGGCGCTGGGTCTCGCCGTCGCCGATCGAGGTGGCGGAGATGCCACCGCCGCACTCCCGGATCCGCTGGTCGATCCGGTGCCCCTCACTGGAGACGAACCACTTGGCGGTGTCCCAGACCTGGTAGAGCCCCTCGGCCACGTCGGCGCCGTGCTCGGCCATCGTCCGGGTCGCGCCGACCAGCAGGTCACCCTTGCTGGACAGCGGGACGCCGAGCGGGTCCACCGTGCACGGCGAGGCCCAGCTCGCGGTGGCCGCCCCGGTCGGCACCAGGTCGACCGCCGGGCCGGGCATGCTGGCGCTCGCGGCGGCCGTCCGCGCGGCGCGCCGGCCGGCGTCGCGGGCCGCGGCGTCGGAGAGGTCGGGTACGGCGTGGAAGCCCCAACTCGATCCCACCAGCGCGCGTACGCCCAGCCCGATGCTCTCGTCCTGGGCCAGCTCCTCGATCTCACCGTTGCGGGCCGACATCGACTCGTAGCGGCGGTGCATCACCCGGGCGTCGGCGTACCGGGCTCCCGCGTCCAGCGCAGCCTGCACCGCGGCGGTCGCCGCGTCGAACTCGGTCATGCGACCGACCCTAGGCGAGCGGACCGACGTCCGTCAGGCGACGAGCTGCTCCGGCCGGATCGTGGCCCGGACCGGCTCGGTCAGCTCCAACGTCTCACCGGGCTCGGTAACCGACCGCTCGACGTACTGGCTGCCCTGCCCCTGGTAAAGGTGCATGGTCAGGGTCTCCTGCTCGACCAGCAGGTACCACTCGATCCCGGCTGCGGCATAGCAGTGCATCTTGAGCACCCGGTCGACGACGGCGGTGTGCGGCGCGGAAACCTCGCCGACGAGACGCACAGCGGCGGCCGGCAGGCAGAGCGCGTCCGCTTCGAAGTCTGTGGTGACGACCAGATCAGGATTGAGGATCCGCCCTGCGGCGAGCCGGAGATTGATCACCGGGAGCGGCGTTAGCCCGGTCGCTCGGCATCCGGTGGTCAGCGTGCTGAGCAGGTTCCCCACTATCACCTGGTGCCGGAAGCAGGGCGGCGGTCCGATGAGCAGTGCGCCGTCGAGCAGTTCTATCCGCCAGGTCGTCTCACCGAGGGCGAGGTAATCCTGCTCAGCCCACGGCAGGTGCCGGTTGAGAACAGCAGCGGGAAGCACCTCTTCAGTAAAGCGATCCGGGCGACCGGAGTGGATTCGAGCGACGGCGTGTCGGGCAGCGGAGTCCATGGATGTGCTGGTGAGGACTGTTCACAGCCGTTGCCGACTCGTTACTCTGAGGCCCGCTGACAGTCTCCGGCTCTGTAGCTTATTTTCGCCCTCAGGGATTTGCTGTAGGTTCTCTTCACTACTGAGGGAGGCGGTCGTGGACATGCCGGAGTCGGCGCCGTCCGGGCAACCGGACGACCGCCCCAGCGTGCCCGAGCAGCGCGGTGCCGACGCGCCCTACCTGCGGGTGGACGACCTGCGGGTGCGGTTCGACACCGAGGACGGCGTGGTGCGCGCGGTCGACGGCGTGTCGTTCGCGGTGCAGCGCGGCCGGACGCTCGGCATCGTCGGCGAGTCCGGCTCGGGCAAGAGCGTGACCTCGCTGGCCATCCTCGGCCTGCACAACCCGAAGCGCACCACCGTCACCGGGGAGATCCACCTCGGCGGCCGCCAACTGGTCGGCCTGCCCGAGGGCGAGGTACGCCGGCTGCGCGGCCGGGACATGGCGATGATCTTCCAGGACCCGCTCTCCGCACTGCACCCGTACTACACGGTGGGCAAGCAGATCGTCGAGGCGTACCGGGTGCACCACCCGCGGGCCGGCAAGCGGGAGGCCCGGCAGCGGGCGGTGGACATGCTCGGCCGGGTCGGCATCCCGCAGCCGGCGCGCCGGTTCGACCAGTACCCGCACGAGTTCTCCGGCGGCATGCGCCAGCGCGCGATGATCGCGATGGCGCTGGTCAACGACCCGGAGCTGCTGATCGCCGACGAGCCGACCACCGCGCTGGACGTCACCGTGCAGGCGCAGATCCTGGATCTGCTGGCAGACCTGCAGGCCGAGTTCCACTCCGCGATCATCATGATCACCCACGACCTCGGCGTGGTCAGCCAGGTCGCCGACGACGTGCTGGTGATGTACGGCGGCCGGGCGGTCGAGCACGGCAGTGTCGAGCAGGTGCTGCGCCGGCCGCAGCACCCGTACACCTGGGGGCTGCTCTCCAGCGTGCCGTCGCTGCACGGCGACGCGGACGCGGAGCTGGTGCCCATCCGGGGCAACCCGCCCAGCCTGATCAACCTGCCGTCCGGCTGCGCCTTCCACCCGCGCTGCCGGTACGCCGACCGCAACGGCGACCGGTCCCGCACCGAGGTGCCGCGGCTGGGGCCGGCCGGCGAGGACGGCCACCTGGTCGCCTGCCACCTGCCCGCCGCCGACCGGACCCGGCTCTACCAGGAGGACATCGCACAGGTGGGGGTGGCGCGGTGAGCGCGAGGAACGCAGCGCAGCGGAGTACCGCAGTCGCGAACGAAGGCGGGCTCCGGTGAGCGCGAGGAACGCAGCGCAGCGGAGTACCGCAGTCGCGAACGAAGGCGGGCTCCGGTGAGCGCGAGGAACGCAGCGCAGCGGAGTACCGCAGTCGCGAACGAAGGCGGGCTCCGGTGAGTGCCGGGGCGGAGACGGCGCCGCCCCAGCCGGCGACGGCCGACGAGCCGCTGCTGCGGGTGCGCGGGCTGACCAAGCACTTCCCGGTTCGCAGCGGGTTCCGCAACCGCAGCGTGGTGCGGGCGGTGGACGGCCTGGACTTCGACGTGCGCCCGGGCGAGACGCTCGGCCTGGTGGGGGAGTCCGGCTGCGGCAAGACAACCACCGGTCGGATGCTGGTCCGCCTGCTGGAGCCCACCGCGGGGAGCATCGAGTTCGCCGGGCGGGACATCACCCACGCCGGCCGCCGTGAGCTGCGCCCGCTGCGGCAGGACCTGCAGATCATCTTCCAGGACCCGTACGCCTCGCTGAACCCCCGGCACACCGTCGGCCGGATCGTGGCGATGCCGTTGCAGGTCAACGGCATCAACCCGCCGGGCGGGATCAAGGCCCGGGTGCAGGAGCTGCTGGAGCTGGTCGGGCTGAACCCGGAGCACTACAACCGGTACCCGCACGAGTTCTCCGGCGGCCAGCGCCAGCGCATCGGTATCGCGCGAGCCCTGGCGCTGCGGCCGAAGCTGATCGTCGCCGACGAGCCGGTCTCCGCCCTGGACGTGTCGATCCAGGCGCAGGTGGTCAATCTGCTCCGCGACCTGCAACGCGACCTGGGCCTGGCATTCGTCTTCATCGCGCACGACCTGGCCGTGGTCCGGCACTTCTGCCAGCGGGTCGCCGTCATGTACCTCGGCAAGATCGTCGAGATCGGCGACCGGGACGACATCTACGAGCGGCCGCAGCACCCGTACACCCGGGCGCTGCTCTCGGCGATCCCGGACGTCACCAAGCTCGGCCCGGCCGGCCGGATCCGGCTGGCCGGCGACGTGCCCACCCCGCTCGACCCGCCGTCGGGCTGCCGGTTCCGCACCCGCTGCTGGAAGGCGCAGGACATCTGCGGCACCGAGGAGCCGGCGCTGGTGTCCCGCGACGGCGGCAACCAGGCCGCCGCCTGCCACTTCCCGGAGCGGGGACCCGTCGAGGCCGCCCCGGGCGCGCAGTCGGCGGCCCCGGACGCCGAGCCGGCGGGCCAGGGCGGCGAGCCGGCGGGCACGGCTGCGGGCGTCGAGGAGGTGTCGAGATGAGCATGTCCCCGGTGGAGGGCGTGGCGCTGGCCGAGATCGACTCGAGTGGCGGTGCCGACGTGCCGAAGGAGAAGGGCTTCGTCGGCCGCTCGCCCGGCCAACTCGCGATGCTCCGGCTGCGCCGCGACCGGACGGCGATGGTCAGCGGGGCGATGCTGGTCTTCTTCGTGCTGGTCGGGCTCGCCGCGCCGCTGATCGAGGCGCTCTACGGGATCAGCCCGCGCGACCAGTTCCAGGCAAAGCTGGACGGCTTCGGCATGCCGCTGGGCTACGCCGGCGGCGTGTCGGGGGACCACTTCTTCGGGCTGGAGCCCAACCTCGGCCGGGACATCTTCATCCGGCTGGTGTACGGCCTGCGTACCTCGCTGCTGATCGCCTTCGCGGCGGCCGTGATCACGGCCGTCATCGGCATCGCGCTCGGCGCTCTCGCCGGCTACCTCGGCGGCTGGCTCGACGCGGTGATCAACTGGATCACCGACCTGACCCTGGCCATGCCGTTCCTGATCATCGCGCTGGCCCTGACCCCGACCCTGACCCTGCGCTTCTACGGCGAGCGCGACGCGGTCTCCCCGGCCTTCGGCGTCGGGGTGCTGATCGCCGTCTTCGCCATCTTCGGCTGGACCGGCACCGCCCGGCTGGTCCGTGGCCAGGTGATCGCGCTGCGCGAGCGGGAGTTCGTGGAGGCCGCCAAGGCCAGCGGTGCCGGGTTGGCGCACATGCTCTTCCGGCAACTGCTGCCGAACATCTGGGCGCCGATCCTGGTGTCGTTCTCCCTGGCCGTGCCACAGTTCATCACCAGCGAGGCCGCGCTGTCGTTCATCGGCGTCGGGCTGACCGAGGAGACCCCGAGCTTCGGCCGGATGATCTACCAGAGCCTGGACTATCTCCAGACCGACCCGGCCTTCGTCTTCTTCCCCGGCATCACGATCTTCGCGCTCGTGTTCGCGTTCAACCTCTTCGGCGACGCGCTGCGCGACGCGCTCGACCCGAAGTCGTCCCGGTAGGGGTTATCCCATGGCGCGCTTCCTGATCAAGCGGCTCTTCTCCGCGGTGCTCACCCTCTTCGCGGTGAGCGTGCTGACCTTCCTGATGTTCTTCGCGCTGCCCCGCGACCCGGTCAGCGGCATGTGTCCAAAGAACTGCAACCCCGAGCGGCTGGAACGGGTCCGCCAGGAACTGGGCCTGCGCGACCCATTGATCACGCAGTACGCCGGCTACATGAAGGGCATCTTCACCGGGCGGGACCTGGGCAGCGCGCAGGGCGGACGGTGCGACGCGCCCTGCCTGGGTTGGTCGTACGTCAACAACGAGGCGGTGCTGGACACCATCACCCGGGTGCTGCCGGTAACCCTGAGCATCGTGATCCCGGCGGCGATCCTCTGGCTGCTGCTCGGGGTCGGCCTCGGCATGGTCTCGGCGTTGCGCCGGGGCACCTGGCTGGACCGGGCCGCGATCGGCTTCTCGCTGACCGGCGCCTCGTTGCAGCTCTACTTCGTCGGCGCGGTGCTGCTGCTGGTCTTCGTCTACAACCTGCGCCTGCTGCCCGTGCCGAGCTACACGTCCATCTTCGACAATCCGTTGAAGTGGGCCAGCGGCCTGGTGCTCGCCTGGGTCGCGCTGGCCTTCCTCTTCTCCGCGATCTACGCCCGGCTGTCGCGGGCGCAGATGCTGGAGACGCTCTCCGAGGACTTCGTCCGTACCGCGCGGGCGAAGGGCCTGGCGAAACCGAAGGTGTACGGGAGGCACGCGCTGCGCGCCGCGATCACGCCGGTGGTCACCATCGCCGGCCTGGACGTGGGCGCGGCGCTCGGTGGCACGGTGATCACCGAGACCACCTTCGGCATCCAGGGCCTGGGGCGGACCGCGGTCGAGGCGGTGCGGGCCGGCGACCTGCCCACCATCATGGCCACCGTGCTCATCTCGGCGGTCTTCGTGGTGATCGCCAACGTGCTGGTCGACCTGCTCTACGCGGCCATCGACCCGCGCGTACGGCTGGGGTGACCCGCCCGTCTCGGCCGGCGCGCCCTCCCGGGTGTCCGGCGAACCGCCGGTGAAATTTATCGACAACTGTTACACAACTCGTAGGTTTTCTTCTTTACGATCCTCGGGACGTCGGCGTTCACGCCCGGCGGCACCTGGGTGGAGGAGGTAGGAGATGCGACCACGCGTGGCGGCCGCCGCAGGCGGCGCGATCGCTCTGGTTGTGGCATTGGGTGCGTGCTCGGAGAACACGGGCGAGGGCACCACGGTAGACACGAACCGGCAGCAGACCGGCGTCATCGCGACGGACCCGAAGGACTCCAAGGGTCCGGCGGCCGAGGTGCCGGGCGCCCAGAAGGGCGGCACCTTCACGATCATTCGGGAGACCCCCATCTCCCACCTGGACCCGCAGCGGACGTACTCGTTCGCCGGCCTGATGGCGTCGCCGCTGTTCTCCCGTTACCTGACCACGTGGAAGGACGACGGCAAGGGCGGCCTGGTCCTCGTCGGCGACCTGGCCGAGACGCCGGGTACCAACGTCAACAACGACTGCAAGGTCTGGGAATTCAAGATCAAGGACGGGGTCAAGTTCGAGGACGGCCGGCCGATCACCTCCAAGGAGATCGCGTACGGCATCGCCCGCTCCTTCGACCCGGACCTGTCGGGCGGCCCAACCTACATCCAGGAGTGGCTGGCCGACAGCCCGCAGTTCGACACCAAGTGGGACTTCAAGGCCAACAAGACCTCGCTGCCCCCGGGCCTGACCACCCCGGACCCGAAGACCCTGCGCTTCGAGTTCGCCAAGCCCCGCTGTGACCTGCCGTTCGCGGTTTCGCTGCCGACCACCGCGCCGCTGCCAGCGGACAAGGACACCGGCGTCAACCTCGACAACGCGCCGTTCTCGTCCGGGCCCTACAAGGTCGCCAAGAACCAGGTCGGGGTGCAGCTCACCCTGGACCGCAACCCGCACTGGGACCCGAACACCGACCCCGTGCGGCACCAGTACCCGGACCAGTTCGTCTGGAGCTTCGGCCCGACCGCCGACGCCGCGAACAACCGGGTGATCGCGGACAACGGCGCCGACCAGAGCGCCATCGCCTGGAACTTCGTGCCCGCGTCGCTGGTCGCCAAGGTCGCCAACGACCCGGCGCTCAAGCAGCGGACCATCCTCTCCCCGACGCCGAGCGCAAACCAGCTCGTCATCAACAACCAGCGGGTCAAGGACCTGAAGATCCGCCAGGCGCTGAACTACGCCATCGACCGGGAGGGCCTGATCAAGTCGGTCGGCGGGCAGACCGTCGCGTCGCCGCTGACCACGCTGATGCCGCCGTCGACGATCGGCTTCAAGGCGTACGACGCGTACCCGGCCGGCGCGAACGGCAACGTCGAGAAGGCCAAGGAACTGCTCGGCGGCCAGACGCCGGAGCTGGTCCTCGGCGTCGCCGACAACACGACCGAGCAGCAGATCGGCACCCAGCTCAAGGGCAACCTGGAGCGGGCCGGCTTCAAGATCACCGTCCGGAACATCCCGGACGACTCGAAGCTCGACGAGGTCAAGAAGAAGGACAACCCGTGGGACCTGTACATCGGTAACTGGGCGGCGGACTGGCCGAGCGGCGCGTCGATCCTGCCGGTGCTCTACGACGGCCGCACCATCAAGCCCGAGGGCAACAGCAACAGCGCGTTCTTCAACGACCCGGCGATCAACGCCGAGTTCGACCGGATCCTGGCCCTGCCGCCGTCCGAGCAGGGCCCCGAGTGGGCCAAGCTCGACGAGCGGATCATGAAGGAGCACGCCCCGGTCGTGCCGCTCTACGTCGACGTGGCCTACCTGGTGCACGGCTCCAAGGCCGGTGGCGTCTTCGTCTCCAGCGTCTTCGGTTACCCGTCCTTCGTGAACGCGCACGTCAAGCAGTAACCCGCAGGCATCAACCGCACCGGACGGGCCCCGGTCGACAGCGTCGTCGACCGGGGCCTCCGTGCATCCGCCCGCGCGGTCCCGCCCACCGCCCGCCGCGCTCAGAGGTGGGTACGGAGGAAGTCCAGCTCCAGCTTCAGCAGCCGCTCGGCGGTGCCGCCGGCGGCCATGTGGGTGGCCCCGGTCAGCGGCAGCACGCTGTGCGGGCGGCCGGTGGCCAGCAGCGCCGCCGAGAGGCGCAGCGTGTGCGCGGCCACCACGTTGTCGTCGGCCAGGCCGTGCACCAGCAGCAGCGGCCGCGCCTGCTCCGGGGCCGTCACCGGCTCGCCGGCCAGCTCCACCAGCGAGTGGTGCGCGTAGACGTCCAGCCCGTCGTCGGGCAGGCCCAGGTAGCGCTCGGTGTACGCGGTGTCGTAGAGGGCCCAGTCGGTCACCGGCGCGCCGACGATGCCGCACCGGAACAGCTCCGGATGACGCAACACCGCCAACCCGGCCAGCCAGCCGCCGAACGACCAGCCCCGGACGGCCACCCGGCCCAGGTCGAGGTCGGGATGCTTCTCCGCCAGCGCGGTGAGGGCGTCCACCTGGTCGAGCAGGACCACGTCGGCCACCCGCCGGTGGATCGCCTTCTCGAACGACGGGGCCACCCCGGGCGTGCCCCGGTTGTCCACGACCACCACCGCGAAGCCGGCGTCGGCCCACCACTGCCGCTCCAGCCAGGCCGCCCGGGCGGCGACCACCTCCTGGTGCCCCGGCCCGCCGTAGACGTCCAGCAGCACCGGCAGCCGGCGACCGGTGACGTGGTTGTCCGGGTAGAGCACCGCGCTCGGCAGCCGCCGGTCGGTCACCCGTTCCAGCAGCGGCAGCGGCGAGTACGGCGGGGTGGCGGCCAGCGAGCGGAGCACCGCCACCTCCCGGTCGCCCTGGTACACCGTCCACCGGACGCCCGGATGGTCCAGTGAGGCGCTCCCCACCACCAGCACGTCCCCGCCGACCGCGCCGGTGTGCCAGCCCGGGTCGGTGGTGAGCCGGCGGGCGTCCACACCGCCGCCGATGGTCGTCCGGACCCGGAACAGGTGCCGCTCGCTCGGCTCGCCGTCGCTCGCCTCGACCAGCAGGTCGGCCGGGCCGGAGCCGCCCGGCAGCCGGCCCACCACCCGCCGCACGTACAGCGAGGGCGGGGTGAGCAGGGTGCCGTCGGCGAAGAGGCAGCGCGCGTCGTACCCGTCGTGGGCCAGTTCGCCGCCGACCAGCACCCGGCCGTCCGGCAGGTGCGCCGGGGTGCCGGCGATCGGCTCCACCCAGCGCGGGTCGGCCAGTTCCGCGTGCACCTGCGTCTCGCCGGTGCGCGGGTCGACGGCCAGCACCAGCCCGTGCTGCTGGGAGCGGCGCAGCACGGTGATCAGCGGCCCGCCGTCGGCCCACTGCACCGAGGTCAGGTAGGGGTAGGTCTCGCGGTCCCAGTGCACGTCGACCCAGCCGCCGTCGAGGTCGAGCAGATGCAGGCTGACCTCGGCGTTCGGCCCGCCCGCCCGGGGGTACGCGACGGTGGTCGGCGGGCTCGCCGGGTCGGCCGGGTCGTGCAGGTGCCACCGGTCGAGCCGGGACTCGTCCACCCGAGCGGCCAGCACCGAGCGACCGTCCGGCGCCCACCAGTAGCCGCGGAACCGGTCGAACTCCTCGGCCGCGATGTGCTCGGCCAGCCCCCAGGTGACCCCGGAGTCCTCGCCGGCCAGCAGGTTGTCGGTGCCGTCCGGCTCGACCACCCGCAACTGCCCGCGGCGCACCCCCTCGGCGGCGTCGGTCACGTACGCCAGCCGTTCCCCGGTCGGGTCGGGCCGGGGGTCGAGCACCGGCCCGACCGCTGCCACCTCGACCACGTCGCCGTGCACCAGGTCGGCCCGGAACAGCCGCCCGGCCAGCGCGAACACGGCCACCCGACCGGCGCCGTCGAGGGCGTACGAGCCGATGCCGGCGGCGCTCAGCCGCAGCCGCTCGCGCAGCGCCCGCTCACCCGGCCCGAGCGCGGCGCTGTCGGCCTCCGCGCCGAGCAGCGCGGCCGGGTCGGCGACCAACCGTTCCGCGCCGCTGGCGACGTCCAGCAGCCAGAGCGCGTCGGCGGGATCCTCCGGGCCGGCGGAGCGCAGGAAGACCACCCGGGAACCGTCCTCGGCCACCGAGACGGCACGCGGCGCACCGTGGCTGAACCGGCGGGTACGGGCGGCCAGCTCCGGAAAGTCCACAGGCCAGATCGTAGATCGGGCTCCGGGGTGATGTGGCCGACCTGCCTGGACGCGTACGGGTCGGCGGGGCAGAACCGCCGGTTAGAGTGACCGTCGTGACGACGCTGCCCGACCGACGCCTGCTGCTGGTCCACGCGCACCCCGACGACGAGTCCATCGGCACCGGCTCGACCATGGCCCACTACGCCGCCACCGGCGCCCACGTCACGCTGGTGACCTGCACTCTCGGCGAGGAGGGTGAGATCCACGTGCCGGCGCTGGCCCAGCTCGCCGCCGCCGAGGCCGACCAGCTCGGCGGCTACCGGATCGCCGAGCTGGCGGCCGCGTGCGCCGCGCTCGGCGTCACCGACCACCGCTTCCTCGGCGGCGCCGGCCGCTACCGCGACTCCGGGATGATGGGGCTGCCCACCAACGAGCACCCCCGGGCCTTCTGGCAGGCCGACCTCGACGAGGCCGCCGGGCACCTGGTGGAAATCATGCGAGAGGTACGCCCCCAGGTCATGATCACGTACGACGACAACGGCTTCTACGGCCACCCGGACCACATCCAGGCGCACCGGGTCGCGATGCGCGCACACCAGCTGGCCGCCGCCGAGGGCTTCGCCCCGGCGAAGGTCTACTGGACGGCCATGCCGCTGAGCGTGCTGGAGGCCGGCATGAACCACTTCGTCGAGTCGTCGGACAATCCCTTCGCCGGCATCGAGGACCTCTCCGAGCTGCCCTTCGGCACCCCGGACGAGCAGATCGCCGCCCGGATCGACGCCACCGAGCAGCACGCCGCCAAGGAGGCGGCGATGCGCGCGCACGCCACCCAGATCCCGTCCACCTCCTGGCTCTACTCGATCGCCGGCAACTTCGGCAGCGAGTTCATGGGCGTGGAGTACTACACCCTGGCGGTGGGCGAGAAGGGGCCGGGCTCCGGGCCGTACGGCTGGGAGGACGACCTGTTCGCCGGGCTGGACGTGGCCGACGGCCCGGACCGGTCCCCGGTCGCGGCGGCCGGTCTCCGGTGACCCTGCCCGCCGCCCCGATGTCGGTCGCCCCGGACGAGACCACCCCGCCGCCGGCCGACCGGCCGCACCCGCTGCTCGACCTCACGCTGCGGTGGGCCGGCGGCCTGGTGGCGGTGCTTGCCGGGGTGGCGACCGGGGTGCTGGAGCTGCTGCTCGCCACGGTGCGGGTCGGCGGGCAGCTGATCGGGCTCTCGGCGCTGGTCGCCATCGGCGCGAACATCGCGCTGAGCTGGTTCGCCCACGAGGCGGTCGGCCGCCGGTGGGCGGTGGCGCTGCCCGGCGTGCCCTGGTTCGCGCTGATGGCGGTCGCCGCGGTCCGCACCGACGAGGGTGACCTGCTGCTCGCCGGGGACAACTGGGTCGGGCTGGCGATGATCGTGGCCGGCGCGATGACCTTCGCGGTGATGGGCTTCCGGCAGATCCTGGCGCCGCCGCCGGCACCCGGACGGGACTGACGGCACACAGCTTCCGGTGGTAAGTATTCCTGCCAGGAGGCCCGCCGCCGCGGCGGGCGCGAGTACGGCGGGAGGCGTGCGATGAGGGAGCGGTGGCGCGCGATCGGTTTGCTCGCGGTCGCGCTGTTCGCGGTCAACGTGGTAGCCCGGCTGATCATCCGGTTCGGCTTCGACGGTGCCGACGACACCGCCGCCGCCGACCGGGTGTCGCTCGGGATGTTCGTGGTGATCGGCCTGGTCCTGGCCGCGCTGGCGTTCGTCTGGGGGCGGCGCCGGCCGGTGGGCCGCTGGGCGGCCGACATGGCCGCCGGGGTGGGGCTGGCGCTGCTGCTGACCGTGCTGGTCGGGCCGCTGCTGGTCGGGCAGAACCCGTTCGGTGGGGGTGCCGGTACGTTCTTCGCCCAGATCTGGCTCTACCTCGCCGCCACCGCGGCCGGGGTGCTGCTCGGCTACCTTGTCCTCACCGCGCTCGGCCTCGACCACCGCTCGCAGACCCTGAAGCGGTACGCCGAGATCAAGACCGCCAAGCCGCGCCGCCCGGTCCGGCGCTGATCCCGGCCGCGCCCGGCTTGGTCGGCGGGCGGTGGGTCAGTGCGGGGCGACCCGGGTGAGGTAGGTGTGGTGGGTGGTGAAGCCGAGCCCGCGGTAGAGCGCCACCGCCCCCGTGTTGCGCTGCTCGACCTGGAGGAAGGCGTGGCTGGCGCCGGTCGCCGCACCCCAGTCGGCGAGCGCCCGGATCACCCGGCCGGCCAGCCCCTGCCGCCGCGCCTCGGGCAGCACCTCGATCAGGCTCAGGCCGAGCCAGCGGCCGCCGCCGGTGACCGTGCCCCGGCCGACCGCGACCAGCGTGCCGGCGGCGTACACCTGGGCGAAGCGGACCTGGTCCACGGCGGTGAGCACGTGCCGGGCGGCGTCCGGCAGGCCGCCCTTGCGGCCGGCGGCGATCGCCAGCCAGTCGTCGGACGGCGCGCCGACCAGCTCGACCGGCGGCGCTCCGGGACGCTCCGGCGGGCCGGGCGGCATCCCGGCCAGCGGCATGGTCTGCACCAGCACGGGCGGGCGGCTCTGCCAGCCGCGCGCGTCCAGTTCGGCGCCGACCGGCGCGGCGAGCGGCAGCGGGGTGTTCACCAGGGCGGGCTGTCCACGCTCGGCGTACCAGCGGACGACCGCGTCCACGGCCGCCGGCAGCGGGCGGTCCGGGTCGCCCACCGGCAGCGCGCTGTTGGCCCGGCCGGTCCAGCCGTCGGCGCTGCGCAGCAGCCAGCCGCCGAGACGTTCCCGGGTGGGCGCGGGCCAGGCCTCGTCGGCGGCCAGTTCCAGGGCGGTCACCGCGGCGGCGGTCGGCCGGCGCGACGGCGGGACCCGCTTGGCCCGGTGCACCTCCGACCGGGGCACCTGGAGCCTGCCGTGGTCGGTGGTGAGGGTGAGATGGGTCTCGCTCAGCTCGACCAGCTCGCCGAGGGCGTCCGAGAACAGGGGTCTGCCTTCGCGAATCCCCACAATCCGGCGTACCACCACCCGGTGGCCCACATCCTGCTGACCCAGCACGATCGACCCCCTCCCCGGCGAGATACTAGGCTCTAACCGTCGCGGGTGATCGCGGCGTGTCTTGCGGAGGAGAAGATCGGTGACCTACATCATCGCCGAGCCGTGCGTGGATGTGCTCGACAAGGCATGCATCGAGGAGTGCCCGGTCGACTGCATTTACGAGGGCAACCGGATGCTCTACATCCACCCCGACGAGTGCGTCGACTGTGGTGCCTGTGAGCCGGTCTGCCCGGTCGAGGCGATCTTCTACGAGGACGACGTCCCGGAGCAGTGGAAGGACTACACCGCGGCGAACTACGAGTTCTTCGAGGACCTGGGCTCGCCCGGCGGCGCCTCGAAGATCGGCAAGGTGGAGAAGGACGCGACCTTCGTCGCCGCCCAGCCGCCGCGCGGAGAGGGCCACTGAACCGGCCCGGGCCGGTCTCGTCACGGCTGCCCGAGTTCACCTGGGACGCCCTGGACGCCGCGGCCGCACTGGCCGCGGCGCATCCGGACGGCATGATCAACCTCTCAATGGGTACGCCGGTCGACCCGGTCCCCGAGGTGATCCGCCGGGCGCTGGCCGACGCGTCGGACGCCCCCGGCTACCCGCTGACCGCCGGCACCCCCGCGCTGCGGGACGCGATCGCGGCCTGGGTGGCCCGGGCCTGCGGGGCCGGCGTCGACGGGTTGGGCGTGCTGCCGACGATCGGCTCCAAGGAGCTGGTGGCCTGGCTGCCCACCCTGCTCGGGCTCGGCCCCGGCGACGTGGTGGTGATCCCGTCCGTCTGCTACCCCACGTATGAGGACGGGGCCCGGCTCGCCGGCGCCACCACGGTACGGACCGACTCGCTGACCGCGGTCGGCCCGACCCCCCGGGTGCGGCTGGTCTGGGTCAACTCGCCCGGCAACCCGACCGGCCGGGTGCTGCCCGCCGCCCACCTGCGCAAGGTCGTCGACTGGGCCCGCGAGCGCGGTGCGGTGGTCGCCAGCGACGAGTGCTACCTGCCGCTGGGCTGGTCCGCCGAGCCGGTCTCGGTGCTCTCGCCCGAGGTCTGCGGCGGCTCGTACGACGGCGTGCTGGCGCTGCACTCGCTCTCCAAGCGGTCCAACCTCGCCGGCTACCGGGCCGGTCTGGTCGCCGGTGACCCGGCGCTGGTGGCCGAGCTGCTCAAGGTCCGTAAGCACGCCGGGATGATCGTGCCGGCGCCGGTGCAGGCCGCCATGGTGGCCGCGCTGGGCGACGAGCGGCACGCCGACGAGCAGCGGGAGCGCTACCGGGCCCGGCGGGAGCGGCTGCACGCCGCGTTCACCGCCGCCGGGTTCACCATCGAGCACTCCGAGGCGGGGCTCTACCTCTGGATGACCCGGGGTGAGGACTGCTGGCAGACCGTCGACTGGCTGGCCCGCCGGGGCATCCTGGTCGCCGCCGGCGCCCTCTACGGCCCGGCCGGTGGGCAGCACGTCCGGGTGGCGCTGACCGAGTCGGACGAGCACGTCGCGGCGGTCCCGGGCCGGCTCCGCGACTGACCGCGGAGCCGAGGGGCTGCCGGAAAAGCGATATCCTCGGCGCCGAACCGAGTCGGGGTGTCCTCGACTCGTACCGACCGAACCGCCGAGGTGCGTGATGGTGGACAGGCCCGGTGGGCAGTTGCGGGCCGCCGTGGTGGGCACCGGCCTCATCGGCGGGTCGATCCTGCTCCGGCTGCACGAGTCGGGCGTGCCGGTCACCGGCTGGGACCCGGACGGGGCGACCCGGGTCGAGGGGCGCCGGCACGGCGTGCCGTTCCCCGACGACCTGGGCGAGGCGGTCCGGGACCGCGACGTGGTGTTCCTCTGCGGGCCGCTGCCGACCCTGCCGGAGACCCTGCTCACCGTCACCAAGTACGCGCCCGACGGCTGCGTCGTCACCGACGTCGGCAGCACCAAGGGCTCGGTGTCGGCGTTCGCCGTCGAGCACGGGCTGACCGACCGGTTCGTGCCCGGGCACCCGATGGCGGGCACCGAGCGGTCCGGGTTGACCGCCGCCGTTCCGGCGCTGTTCGAGGGGGCGGCGTGGGTGCTCTGCCCGGCCGCCGAGGGGCTGCCGGCGTTCCGGCTGCTGGTCGACCTGGTCCTGGACGTCTTCGCCGCCCGGGTGGTGCCGATGACCCCGTCCGTGCACGACTCGGTGGTCGCGCTCTCCTCGCACGTCCCGCACCTGCTGGCCGGCGGGCTCGCCGGCGCGGTCGCCGGCTCGGCGGTACGCGACGCGGTGCTCGGGCTCGCGGCCGGCAGTTTCCGGGACGGCACCCGGGTGGCCGGTACGCCGGCGAAGCGAACCGCCGACATGCTCTTCAACAACCGGGAGCAGGTGGTCCGGCAGCTCGACCAGGTGACCGCCGTGCTCGGCGAGCTGGCCGAGGCGTTGCGCGGGGACGACATCGACGCCCTGGTCGGGCACTACCGGCGGGCCGGGGAGGTGCGCGCCGCCCTGCTCGACCGTGACCTGCACCCGCACCACCGGGCCTTCCCGGTCGACGGCGACCACGCGGCCGAGCTGGCGTACCTGCTGGAGCTGGGCGCGGCGGGCGGCTACCTGACCCGGTGCCGGGTCGACGCCGGCGCGGTGTCGTACACCGGCCACCGCCCCGACGGGCCGGCGGCGTCCTGACCCGGTGCCGGCCGTCCCGGGCCGGCGGCCGGGCATCGGGCGCACGGCGGTCGGGCCGCCGTTAGGGTGAGGGCATGGTGGACGGGCCGGTGGTGGCGGTGCGTGGCGAGGCGTACCGGGAGGTGCCGCCGGAGATCGCCCGGTTCACGGTGACCGCGCGGGCTCGCGACCGCGACCGCGAGGCCACCCTGGCCCGGCTGGCTGAGCGGGCCGCCGCGGTCCGGGTGCTGCTCGACGGGTACGGCCCGACGATCGAGCGCCGGGAGACCGGTGAGCTGCGGGTCCGGCCGGAGACCCGGCGGGCCACCGAGCGGGTGGTGGCCTGGCACGGCAGCGTGACCACCGCCGTGACGGTCAGCGACTTCACCGCGTTGGGTGAGCTGATGCTCCGCCTCGCCGACCAGGATCAGGTCGAGGTGGCGGGGCCCTGGTGGTCGCTGCGTCCGGACAGCCCGGTGCACCGGGAGGCGCGGCACGCCGCGATCGCCGACGCGCTGCTGCGCGCCCGCGAGTACGCCGAGGCGCTCGGCGCCCGGGTGACCGCCCTGATCGAGCTGGCCGACGCCGCCGCCGAGCAGCCGATGTTCGCCCGGGCCGCGTACGGCCAGGCCGCCGGTGGGCCGCCGGAGCTGGAGCTCGACCCGCAGCCGCAGCCCGTCCAGGCGACCGTGCAGGCGCGGTTCGCGATCAGCGAGCCGGTCCTGGGCTGATGCCGGCGGCCCGGGTCCTCCCCGTCGACGAGTTGGTGGCGCGGGCGCGCGCCCTGGCCGAGGCCGGTCCACGGCAGCTGCTCGGCATCGCCGGCGCGCCGGGCGCTGGCAAGTCGACGCTGGCCGAGCGGGTCGTCGCGGCGATCGGCCCGACCGCCCGGCTGGTGCCGATGGACGGCTTTCACCTCGCCCAGTCCGAGCTGCACCGGCTGGGCCGGGCCGACCGCAAGGGCGCAGTGGACACCTTCGACGCGAACGGCTACGTCTCGCTGCTGCGCCGGTTGCGCCGGCTGGAACCGACCTCGGTGTGGGCGCCGGCGTTCCGCCGCGACCTGGAGGAGCCGATCGCCGGTGCGATCGAGGTACCGCCGGAGGTCCGGCTGGTGGTGACCGAGGGCAACTACCTGCTGCTGCCCGACTTCCCGTGGGAGGAGGTGCGGACGCTGCTGCACGAGGCCTGGTTCCTCGACCTGGACGTCGAGCTGCGGCTGCGCCGGCTGACCGCCCGGCACGTGGCGTACGGGCGGTCGCCGGAGCAGGCCCGGGCCTGGGCGATGGGCAGCGACGAGGCGAACGCCACCCTGGTGGCCGGCACTGCCGACCGGGCCGACCTGGTGGTCCGGCTGGCCGAACCCCCGCCGGTGTGACGGCTGGCCGAACCCCCGCCCTGGGTGACGGCTAGCCGAACCCCCGCCGGGGTGACGGCACCGCCTGTCGCAGCAGCCAGGCCACCCGGGACCGCTCCCGGTGGAACTCGGACGACTCCGGGTAGCCGCTGTGGTTGCGGATCGGCGGGTCGGCCACCTCGCCGGCGCTGGGGTGCAGCGCCTCCGGGTCGCGGACGGCCACGTCGCGTTCCCCGGCGGTGACCGGCCAGCCGAGCGGGTCGGTGTTCCGCCAGAAGTTCGTCCAGCCGGTGCCCCCGCCCGGTCGGCGTAGCGCCTCGGCCAGCGCCGGCAACCGGTCCGGCCCGAAGTACGCCGGGAAGACCCGCCCGTAGAGGCGGGTGAGCTGGCAGCCGTAGGAGAAGAACCAGATTCGGCGCCGCCACCGGGCCGGCAGCTGGAGGATCACCGCGGCGCAGAGCACGGTGCCCTGGCTGTGTCCGGAGAGGATGATCCCGTCCATCCGGTGATGGTCGTTCGGGGCCAGCGCCAGCAGCCCGGCGGTCCGGGTCTGCAGTTCCGGCACGGCCCGCTCGGCGTAGCTCGGCGGGGCCAGCGGGTGCGCGGCGCGGGGCCAGAAGGTACCCACGTCCCAGACCACGCCGACCGTGCGGCGCACCGTGTCGTTGCGGTAGACCAGCAGGCCGACGGTGGCGACCAGCGCCGGCAGCCAGCCGAGCAACGCGTCGCCCGCGTCGGCGACCGCCCGGACCACCGCCGCGCCGCCGGTCGCGGTGGCCGGGTGCGGCGGGGACCGGGTGAGCACGGCGGCGCAGCCGAGCGTGACCAGCACCGCGGCGGCGACGGCGTACCCGCCGACCAGCCGCAGGCCGTGCTCGCCGACGAGGCGGTGCAGCGCCCGGAAGGTGCTGACGTCGCGGCCGCGGCGCAGGTCGTGGCCGGAGAGCGCGTGCCCGGGTGGCACCAGCGCGGCGTACTCCTGGCGGCGCAGCCGGTAAAAGCGCAGGCCGGCCACGGCCACCGTGCCGGCGAGCGCCAGCAGCGCGACGGCGAAGGCGAGCCCGGCCCACATCACCGGCACCGGCGGCACCACGGTGGGCGGGCCGCCGGACGGGGCCGTGTCGAGCCGGTCGGTGACCCAGTAGAGCAGCCCGCCGCTGTAGGAGATGCAGAGCACCCAGCCGAAGCCGGCGATCACCGCTGGTCCGCGGCCGCCCCAGGCCAGGTCGGTGTGCGCCGCCAGCGGCTGGATGTCGACGGCGGACCGGGTCCGGGGGAGCAGCAGGCCCGTGCCGGCCAGGACGATCGCCACCAGGGCGACCAGCCAGATCTCCAGCTGCCGCGGGGCGGCCGGCAGCCCGGGCAGCCAACCGGAGATCCACCCGACGCCGAGCGGGAGCAGCAGCCCGGCGGCGAGCGGCGCCGCCAGGGCCCGCCGGCCGGACCGGGACACCGCGCCGATGGCGATCAGCAGCAGCAGTTGGCCGGTGCCCAGCCAGGCGATGACCCAGTCGAAGCCGGGCAGCGACCGGTCGGCCGCGCAGCCAGGGCCGGCCGGGTCCCGAGCGCAGCCGGCCGGGGGGCGCAGCGCGGCCAGCGGGGTGCCGGCGGGACCGTCCGGCAGCAGCAGGAGCAGCACGGTGCCGGCCAGTCCGAGCCCGGTGAGCACGATCAGGCCGCCGCTCAACCGGCCCAGCGGGGTGTGCCCCGCGCGCCGGGTCAGCCACGGCCGGCCCAGCACGACCACTGTGCAGAGCAGCACCGTGGCGAGACACGCGACCGTCGTCCCGGCGACCACGGCCCGCGGTCCGCGGGGCGGGTCCATGGCTAGCACCGCACCGAGCGGCACGGCGGCCGCGACGGTGGCGCCGGTGCACAGGTGCAGCAGGCCGGCGCGGCGCAGCTGCCCCTCCCCGGACCAGAAGGTCGGGTCCTGCAACGGGTTCACCGGCCGGGTCGGGGGCGGTTCCGGCGGGGGCGGCGCCGTCTCCGGCTGCGCGACGGTGGGCGGGACGCCGGGCGGCCCGTCCGCCGGGGCCTCGGCCGGTGCCCGGCCGGTCACCGGGCCGGTCGGCGCGGCCGGCATCTCCGCCTCGTACTGGTAGGTCCGCCAGGCCACCAGGCCGAGCACGGTGAGCAGACCGAGCGGGACGACCAGGCCGACGGCGAGCGACCGGGCGCCCTCGCGCCACCAGCCGTGGGCGAGGAACTCCCAGGGGCCGGGGGCGCGGGCCAGGCACTCCCGGTCGACGCACTGCCAGCCGATCAGGTCGACGCCCACGCCGGACAGGGTGAGCATCAGGGTGCCGGTCATGCTCAGGCAGAACAGCCGGATCAGCCAGGCGGTGAGGCCGGTCCGGCTGCGCCAGCGTTCGGTGTCCGGCTCGGCCGGGATCTCCGGTCGGGCGTGCAGCGCGACGTTGGCCAGGGTGAACGGGAGCAGCAGCGTCCACAGGGCCCGCTCGACGTCGCGTGCGGTCCGCGCGCCCGAGGTCAACTGCCCCCAGCTGTACGCCTCGACGACCACCGGGTCGTCCGGGCCGGTGGCCGTCGAGCGGTAGAAACCGGTTATCGGGCCACCGGCGACCAGCCATGGCCGGGGCGGTTCGGCGCCCGCCTCGCCGCGCAGGCCGAGCGTCTGGTGCGGCGGGGTGTTGGACACCCCGTGCACGCGCAGTTCGAGGACGCGACCGACCATCCCCGCCTCCCGGGTGACGACGTCACCACCCACAGTGCCTGGTCCGGTGACGTTGCGCCATCCGCCGAGGAGCTGTTTGTGCAGGTCGGGGCCTTGATCGGGTCAGTCGAGCTGGCGTACCGGGCGGGCCGGGTTACCGACCGCGACGACGTTGGGCGGGAGGTCCCGGGTCACCACGGCGCCCGCGCCGACCACCGTGTTCTCCCCGACGGTGACCCCGGCGAGGACTATCGCGCCGCCGCCGAGCCAGACGTTGTCGCCGATGGTGATCGGCTTGGCCGCCTCCCACTTCGCCCGCCGGGGCTCGGGCTCCACCGGGTGGGTCGGGGTGAGCAGCTGCACGTTCGGTCCGACCTGGACGTCGGCGCCCACGGTGATCGGCGCGACGTCGAGGAACACCGCGTGGTAGTTGACGAAGGTGCGCGGCCCGAGCCGGATCTGCCAGCCGTAGTCGCAGTAGAACGGTGGTCGGACCCAGGCGCCCTCGCCCACCTCGCCGAGCAGTTCGCGCAGGGCGGCAAGGCGGAGTTCCGGGTCGGCCGCGGGACTGGTGTTGAAGCGCTCCATCAGCCGGGCCGCGCGGTCGAGGTCGGCGTTGATTGCCGGGTCGTCGGCGATGTACGGCTCGCCGGCGAGCATGCGTTCCCTCATGGACGTCACCCGCCGATCATGCCCGCCCGGCCGGTCGACGGGTTGGCAACTCCGTCATCTTTCCGTCTTCACTATGCATACCCGGTATGCAATTCTGACGGTTGTCAATGTGTCTCTCAGTGGATGAACGCTTCACGAGGAGGATCCGTTGCACCGAATCAGAAAACTGGCCGGCCTCGGCCTCGCGCTCGGTCTGGTGCTGGGCACCCCGGGCCTGGCCGTGGCCCAGGCCCCGACCGCGCCGACCATCGCGGCGCCGGACACCACCGCCCGACCGGGCGCGCCGAGCGTCGGGCGGTCCGCCACCGTCACCCTGCTCACCGGCGACCGGGTCACCGTCACCGCGACCGGCTCCGCCAGCGTACGACCGGGTCCGGGGCGGGACGACGTCCGCTTCCTGACCCGCCGGGAGCGGGGTCACCTCACCGTCGTGCCGCACGACGCCCTGCCACTGATCCGGGCCGGCCGGGTCGACCGGCGGCTCTTCGACGTCACCGAGCTGGTCGCGGCCGGCTACGACGACGCCCGGCGTGCCGACCTGCCGGTGCTGATCGCCGGGGGCGCGGGGAACGCCCGGCGGGCCGCCGCGCCCGCGGGCGTGACGGTCACCCGTGACCTGCCCGCCATCGGCGCAGTGGCCGCCCGGGCGGCCAAGCAGCGCAGCGGGGAACTCTGGGCGGCGCTCACCGCCGCCGGTGCCCGGGTCGACACGGCGGGGGGTGTCGACCGGGTCTGGCTGGACGGCCGGCGGCGGATCACGCTGGAGCACAGCGTTCCGCAGATTGGCGCACCGGCCGCGCACCAGGCCGGCGTCACCGGCCGGGGCGTACGGGTCGCGGTGCTGGACACCGGCGTCGACGCCGGGCACCCGGACCTGGCCGGCCGGGTGGCCGAGGCGCGCAACTTCACCGAGGAGGCGGAGCCGGGCGACGTGATCGGGCACGGCACCCACGTCGCCTCGATCATCGCCGGTGGCGGCGCCGCCTCGGGCGGGCGCTACCGGGGCGTGGCGCCGGACGCGACGCTGCTTTCCGGCAAGGTCTGCGAGACGGACTGGTGCACCGACTCGGCGATCCTGGCCGGCATGCAGTGGGCCGCCGTCGAGCAGCGGGCAGACGTGATCAACATGAGCCTCACCGGCGGCGACACCCCGGAGGTCGACCCGCTGGAGGCGGCGGTGCAGGCGCTGACCGCGCAGACCGGCGCGCTCTTCGTGGTCTCCGCCGGCAACGACGGCGGCTTCGCCCCGGTCGGCTCGCCGGGCACCGCCGACGCCGCCCTCGCCGTCGGCGCGGTCGACCGGGACGACGTGCTCGCCTCCTTCTCCAGCCGCGGCCCCCGGGTCGGCGACGACGCCCTCAAGCCGGACCTCACCGCACCGGGTGTGGAGATCGTCGCCGCCCGCGCCGCGAACGGGGTGATCGGCGACCCCGTGGGAGATAGGTACGTCTCGCTCTCCGGCACCTCGATGGCCGCCCCGCACGTCGCCGGTGCGGCGGCGCTGCTCGCCCAACGGCACGGCGACTGGACCGCCGGCCAACTCAAGGCGACCCTGATGGCCGCGGCGAAGCCGCACCCCGAGCAGACCGCGTACGAGCAGGGCGCCGGCCGGGTCGATGTGGCGCGGGCGATCGACCAGCGGGTGACCAGCGAGCCGGCGAGCGTCTCGTTCGGCCGGGCGCTCTGGCCGCACGCCGACGACACCCCGATCACCCGGGAGGTGACCTGGCGGAACACCGGACCGAGCGAGCTCACCCTCGACCTCACCGTCGAGGCCACCGGCCCGACGGGCGCACCGGCGCCGGCCGGCATGTTCACCCTGAGCGCGGACCGGGTCGTCGTGCCGGCCGGCGGTACGGCCACCGCGACGGTCACCGCCGACACCCGGCCCGACGGCCCGGACGGCCACTACACCGGCCGGGTCGTCGCCCGCTCCGGCGACACCGTCGCGATCACCCCGCTGGCGGTGAACCGGGAGGTGGAGAGCTACACGCTCACCGTCCGGCACCTGGGCCGCGACGGCGCGCCGACCGGCCAGCACAGCAGCACCCTGGCCGGACTGGACGGCTTCGTCGTCCACGACCTGTACGACCCGGACGGCACCGCCGAACTGCGGGTGCCCAAGGGGCGGTACGGCCTGTCCAGCTACCTGTTCACGGTGGACGGCGACCAGGTGACCGACTCCGCGATCCTGGCCCGGCCCGAGCTGGTGCTCGACCGGGACACCACGATCACCGTCGACCTGCGGCGGGCGAAGCCGGTCCGCACCACCGTGCCCCGGCGGGACGCCACCCCGGTGCTGGTCGACGTCGGCGCGAACTTCACCGCCACCGACGGCAGCTCCTACAGCTTCGGCCTGCTGGGCTTCGACTTCACCGGGATGGCCAGCGGACAGGTCGGCCCGGCCGGCTCGGCCGAGCGCTTCGTCGGCACGGTGACCAGCCAGTGGGCCGACCGCGAGGCGGCCAGCAGCCCGTACCTCTACGCCCTGGCCGAGGGCTTCCCCGGCCGGATGCCGACCGGCTTCGACCGGCACTACCGGGCGCGCGACCTGGCCACGGTCACCCAGCGGTTCCGGGACGGCTATCCGGGGCTGGCCGCCGAACGGATGGTCTACGCGCAGCTGGAGCCGGACGTCGGAGGCTGGGCGGCGGTGCTGCCGACGGCGGCGCCGGGGCAGCGGGTCGAGCACTACAACACCCGTGGCGTGCGCTGGTCGTCGGAGCTGCTGTTCGGGGTGCGGGCCGACGACGGCTGGCTCGAACCCCGGGCCGCGCTGGGGTCCGAGGCGCGGGCCTACCGGCCGGGCCGGCACCTGCGGGAGAACTGGAGCTCCGCGCCGTACGGCCCGTCCTTCCCGGCGCCGCGCTGGCCCGGGCAGGGGGTCACCCGGCAGGGTGACGTGATCGTGCTGGACGTGCCGCTGCACAGCGACGCCGAGGGCCACGCCGGCGGTTCGGCCGCCGACACCGCCCGGACCGCCCTCTACCGCGACGGGGTGCTGGTCGGGGAGAACGCCGAGCCGGGCTACGGCGAGTTCGAGGTGCCGCCGGGCGCCGCCGACTACCGGCTGGAGACGCTGTCCCGGCGCGGCTTCACCGACCTCAGCACCGAGGTGGCCACGGCCTGGACGTTCCGGTCCCGGCACGTGGCCGGCGGGGACTACGCCCGGCTGCCGGCGATGGCGATCCGGTTCGCGCCGCGGCTGGACGCCGGCAACGCCGCCCCGGCCGGCCGGGAGTTCGTGATCCCGGTCGAGGTCCGGCGGCAGCCCGGCGCGCCGGGCGGGCGGGTCGCCGCGCTGACCGTCGAGGTCTCCTACGACGGCGGGGCGACCTGGCAGCGGGCCCGGGTCCGGCCGGCCGGCGACGGCTGGACGGCCGGCGTACGGCATCCGGCCGGCGCGGGTCACGTGTCGCTGCGGGCCACCGCCCGGGACACCGCGGGCAACACGGTGACCACCCGGATCGTCCAGGCGTACCGGCTGCGCTGAGGCGTACCACCTCCGGGTCCGCGGCGTACCGCGGACCCGGAGGCGTGGCCGTCAGTCGTTGGCGTGCAGCGCGGCGTTCAGCTCGATGCCCCGGCCGGTACGCGGCCGCGCCTCCAGCGCGCCGGTGACCGAGTTGCGCCAGAAGAGCAGGCCGTCCACGCCGGAGAGTTCGCGGGCCTTGACCACCCGCCCGTCCGGCAGCGTGATCTTGGAGGCGGCGGTGATGTAGCAGCCGGCCTCGACCACGCAGTCGTCGCCGAGTGAGATGCCGACGCCGGCGTTCGCGCCGACCAGGCTCCGCTCGCCGATGCGCACCTTCTCGGTGCCGCCGCCGGAGAGCGTGCCCATGATCGAGGCGCCGCCGCCGATGTCCGAGCCGTCACCGACCAGCACGCCCTGCACGATCCGCCCCTCGACCATGGAGGCGCCGAGCGTGCCGGCGTTGAAGTTCACGAAGCCCTCGTGCATCACCGTGGTGCCGGAGGCCAGGTGCGCGCCGAGCCGGACCCGGTCGGCGTCGGCGATCCGGACGCCGGAGGGGACCACGTAGTCGGTCATCCGGGGGAACTTGTCCACCCCGTAGACGGCGAGGTAGCGGCCGGCGGCCCGCTCGATCACCCGCAGCTCGTCCACCCGCTCCGGCGGGCACGGCCCGGCCGACGTCCAGGCCACGTTCGCCAGCTTGCCGAAGATGCCGTCCAGGTTGACCTCGTTGGGCCGGACCAGCCGGTGGGAGAGCAGGTGCAACCGGAGGTACGCGTCGGTGGCGTCCTTGATGGGGTCGTCCAGCGAGCCGATCACCGTGGTCACCTCGACCGTACGCAGACCGGGCAGCGTCCGCTCCCCGACCGCGCCGGGCGGCAGGTCGAGCACGTCGGCCTCGTCCTCGCCGGCCACCAGCGGCAGCTCGCCGAGCCCCAGCTTGCCGGTCGGGTACCAGGTGTCGAGCACCTGGTCGTCGGCGGTGACGGTGGCCAGGCCGATACCCCAGGCGGAAACTGCGGACGTCACTGATTCACCTTTCGTTCGCGGCTGCGGGGCTCGCAAGCTCACTCCTCGCGCTCACCTGAACTGACGGTACCGTGCGAACCATGGAGAACCCGCTGACCCCCGAGGTCCTCGCCGATCCGGTGGCGCTGACCCGTGCCCTCGTCGACATCGAGTCCGTCTCCCTCAACGAGAAGGCGATCGCCGACTGCGTCGAGGAGGTGCTGCGGGGGGTGCCGCACCTGACCACCTTCCGGTACGGCAACACGGTGATGGCGCGTACCGACCTCGGGCGGAGCCAGCGGGTGGTGCTCGCCGGGCACCTGGACACCGTGCCGCTGAACAACAACTTCCCGTCCACCATGCGCGGCGACCTGATGTACGGCTGCGGCACCTCGGACATGAAGTCCGGCGTCGCGTTCGCGCTGCACCTGGCGGTGACCCTGCCCGACCCCCGCTACGACGTGACGTACCTGTTCTACGAGGCCGAGGAGATCGAGTCGAAGTACAACGGGCTGGAGCTGGTCGGCGCGGCGCACCCGGAGTGGCTGGTGGCCGACTTCGCGGTGCTGCTCGAACCGACGTACGGGATCGTCGAGGCCGGCTGCCAGGGCACCATGCGGGCGATCGTCACCACCCACGGCGAGCGCGCCCACGCGGCCCGGTCCTGGCACGGGGTGAACGCCATCCACGGTGCCGGCGAGGTGCTGCGCCGGCTGACCACGTACGAGGCGCGCCGGGTGACCATCGACGGCTGCGACTACCGCGAGGGGCTCAACGCGGTCCGGATCAACGGCGGGGTGGCCGGCAACGTCATCCCCGACCGCTGCGAGATCGAGATCAACTACCGGTACGCCCCGGACCGCGACCCGGTGGCCGCCGAGGCTCACCTGCGCGAGGTCTTCGCCGGCTTCGACCTGGCGGTGACGGACGCGGCGGCCGGCGCGCCGCCCGGTCTGGACGCGCCGCCGGCACAGGAGTTCCTGGCCGCCGTCGGCGCCGCGCCGATCGGCAAGCTGGGCTGGACCGACGTGGCCCGGTTCGCGGCCATGGGCATCCCGGCGCTGAACTTCGGCCCGGGCGACCCCAACCTGGCCCACCACCGGGACGAGCACGTGGAGATCAGCAAGATCCGCGACGGCGCCGCCACCCTCCACCGCTGGCTGGCCTCCGCCTGACCGGGCGGTCCGGCACACATGATCAAGAGGTTCGCGTCGACCGGGTGCCCGGTGACGCGAACCTCTTGATCGAGAACGGACCCCGGCGGGTGTGGGCGCCGGTGGGCGGTCAGCTGGACAGGGACGTGTCCGGGGTGGAGCGGACCTCCGTGGGGTCGCCGGCCGGGTCGGTGGCGACGGGCTCCATCTGCCGGGCGCGGCGGCGCTCGGCCACCACGTCGCGGATCCGCCGCTGCATCTGCCGGCGGATCCGGATCATCTCGCTGTTGCTGATCACGCTGACTCCTCCCCCGAAGGCGCGCGCCGGGGCATACCCGGTATGTGAATAGTAAGACGTACGAGCCAGCGAAATAGTTGCCCAAGATCGCGAACAATTTCCCGGCCTCGCCGCCCCGCGCACCCGGCCGGTACGACTCCACTACGGTTGCTCCCATGAGCCAGAGCAACGGACGGGAGGCCGGCCGCGCGCCCGGGCAGGAGCGGCACCGGGGCGCGGTCACGCTGCGCCGGCAGGCGATCCCCACCAGCACCGCCGACCAGCGCCTGCTCGACTCCCGGGCCCGCAGCGACTGGAAGACCAAGGACGCCTGGCGGGCGCTGCGGATCCTCTCCGAGTTCGTCGAGGGGTTCGACACCCTGGCCGACCTGCCCCCGGCGGTGAGCGTCTTCGGCTCCGCCCGCAGCCTGCCGGAGAGCCCGGAGTGCCAGCTGGCCGAGGCGCTGGGGGCCGCGCTGGCCCGGGCCGGCTACGCGGTGATCACCGGTGGCGGGCCGGGGGTGATGGAGGCGTCCAACCGGGGCGCCAGCGAGGCGGGCGGGCGC